>JBEGQX010000301.1:0-22300 GCA_041180805.1 Planctomycetota bacterium | reverse complement strand
GCAAACCACCGGGAAGGTTCTCTCGACGCCTTCTGCCTGCACAATCTTGCGAACAGTGAACATTTCGTTCATGCCGCTGCCATGCTTGCTGACAACCAAGCCACCAAACACCTGAATGCGTTCCTTGTCGCCATCCAGAATGCGGATGCTGACATCCACGGTGTCGCCTGGTTGAAAATGATCAATATGCCTTTTGATTTCAGACTTGTCCGCAAGTTCAGCCACCTGGGCTTTTGCAGCGTCTTCCACAATTTGCATGATGCGATTCTTCATGTCGTTCAACCTTTCTCAAGAATTTCAGTTATTCCTGCCAAGGCTTTTGGCCTTGGATTGTTCTTTTCTCCATGCCGCGATCTTTTCATGGTTCCCACTTAGAAGAACCTCGGGCACTTCCATCCCCCGAAAAACCCTTGGCCGGGTGTACTGGGGATACTCCAACTCACCTTCCACATTGTGTGATTCCTGTGCCAGGCTTTCCGGATCTCCAAGAACACCGGGCACCAGCCGAATCACCGTGTCTATCACGACCATTGCAGGAACTTCGCCACCATTACAAATGAAATTTCCTATGGAAACTTCCCTGGGGGCCAACCCCTGCCTGATCCTGTCATCAAACCCTTCGTAGCGGCCGCACAACAGCATAATTCTCTTGTGCTTTGCCAACTCGGTCACAAGGCCTTGGTTGAGTCTTTCCCCTGAAGGGGTCATCATCAAAAGAAGGCCAGGATCTTCCGGAACTTCAGATCGAACCGCCTCGACACAATCAAAAATCGGCTCAGGCATCATCACCATACCCGGCCCGCCGCCGAACGGTTTATCATCCACGCTCTGGTGCTTTCCCTTGGCCCAATTCCTGATATTCCAGGTATGCACCGAGACAAGCCCCGACTGGATTGCCAGCTTGAGCAAGCTCTGAGATACATACCCCTGAAAAATATCCGGAAAAAGGGTCAGTACATCAAAGCGCATGGTAAAGACTAGGAAGCAGCCCCTTGAGGCGCGCTAGCTTCGATCTTTTCCCATTTCTCGAGGTATTTTTCAAGAAATATGGAAACATGCTCGGAAGGCTTCGCCCCCTTGCTGATCCAATGCTTGATTCGGGCAGGTTTCAGGGTAACTCTGGCCTCTTTATCCTTCACCGAAGGATCATAGGTGCCAAGAATTTCAAGAACATCGCCGTCTCGAGCCCTTCGTTTGTCAATCGCCACGATACGGTAAAAATGCCGTCGATGACGACCAAACTGCTTCATACGGATACAAACAGCCACGGTATTATCCTTTCCATCAAACAAAAAACCAACACTTTAGCCCTGAAAGCGCCCATCCTTGGAGACAAACAGGGGTCAGCGTTTTTTCTTCTTTCTTTCCTTGGCCCTTTCCTTAGGGGTTTTTCTATGTCCTGTGTCACCTTTTGTCTTGATTTTCGCCCCCGGAAGGAAGGCTCCCATCTTGCTCATGCCAGTGACCATTTTCAAACGATCCCAAATGCTCATCTTGGCCATCGCACGCATAAGGTTGCGCATTTGCTCAAAATGATCTAGAAATTGCCTGACTTCGTGCGGTTGAACCCCGCAACCAGCGGCTATTCTGCGACGACGGCCTTGATCCAGAATATCTGGATTGGTTCTTTCCTCCAGCGTCATGGAATCTATCATCCCACGAATACGACGCATGGATGCTTCGGGGTCTTCCCCTGCGGGCACCATATCCGACATTCCGGGCATGGTACCGATAATATCCTTCACAGATCCCATCTTGGAAATCTGCTCAAACTGCTTGCGAAAATCATTCAGGTTGAAATCGCCCTGCTGCAGCTTGCGCTGTTGGGCTTCCAGCTCTTCCTTGGATATTTCCGACTGAACCCTGCTGACCTTTTCAACCAGCGAAAGAATATCACCCTGGCCCAGAATTCTTTGGGCCATACCCTCTGGCCGAAATTCCTCCAGCCTGTCGAGTTTTTCCCCTACACCGATGAACTTGATCGGAACTTTGGTCACTTCCTTGATGGAAAGCGCCGCGCCACCACGAGCATCACCATCCATCTTGGTAAGGATTACACCATTAAGCTCCAAGGCCTCATTAAAGGCTGAGGCACTGTGTACCGCATCCTGGCCAGTCATGGCATCGCATACGAGATACACCTGATCCGGCTTGCACTGGCGGTCAATCTGGCGGAGTTCTTCCATGGGCATTTCGGCCACATGCAAACGGCCCGCAGTATCAAGAATAATTGTGTCAACCAGGGTTTTCTTCGCATGGGCAAGGGCATTCGCACACACCTGCACCGCGGAAGCGGTTTTCCCGTCCTGTGGCATTTCAAAATAAACAGGCACATCCACCTGCTGCCCCAGAACCTTTAACTGCTCAATAGCCGCGGGCCTTTGCAAATCGGCCGCAACCAGCAATGGTTTTTTACCCTTTGCTTTCAGGGTAAGGGCCAGCTTGCCCGCTGTGGTGGTTTTTCCCTGCCCCTGCAAGCCACACAGCATAATGACCGTTGGCCTGTCTTTGGCAAACGGGATGGCAGAATCAACAGGGCCCATCAGTTGAACAAGTTCATCGTAAACGATCTTGATGATCTGTTCACCGGGGTCCAAACTGCGAAGAACCGCCTGACCAACCGATTTTTCGGTAACCCGGTTTATGAAATTTTCTGCAGCATTGAAGTTTACATCAGCATCCAACAGAACGGTGCGTATTTCAGCAAGGGCTTCACGGATATTGGCTTCAGAAAGCCTTCCGCGACCCCGCAAGCTCTTAAGCGCCTCGGTCAAACCTTTTCGCAAGCCGTCCAGCATAAGTCAGAAAAAACCCCAAAAAGTACGGATTATCCCTCTCTAATCCAAACAATTATTGTAAAGGAAAGAGCCCAAATAGCAACGGGCAGAGGTAAAACAACCCTATAAACGGCGAAAAGTGCTGAAAATCTTGGGGTTATAACGAAGTTTCCATGCTTTTGTTCATTTGTTCACTAATTTGGCTTTGTATTTTCTACACTTGGCATTGACACAATATTTCAAAAAATTGTATTTTCTACATTGCCTCTTCTCTGTTCCGGCCCCGTTGACGGTTTCGACTTTCGACGGGGTTTTTCTTTTTCAGGACCTCATTCTCCATAAAATGTTATTATTCTTCCTCACCCCCTGGTGACCAATGATTCCACGAACCTTGGAACCTGAAGTCATGGACTTGCCGGACGATGCAAGGGAATATGACTCCATGGATCATCGCGAGGTTAATCAGGCTTTCACCAAGGATTTTCTGGACAAACGCGACCCTGAAGATGGTTTTCTGATTCTGGATGTGGGAACTGGAACCGCTCAAATTCCTATCGTCATATGCCAGCATGATCCCAGATTTATCATCCATGCACTTGATTTGGCAAAATCCATGCTGGATATTGCCAACCAAAATATTCAATCAACCAGTTTTCAAAATCAGATCATTACTATCCTGCAAGATGCCAAAAAGCTGAGTTTCCCTGACAACCATTTCGATGCGGTTATTTCCAACTCCATCATTCACCATATTCCCGACCCAGCTCTGGTTTTTTCGGAAATGGTAAGGGTAACCAAACCGGGTGGATTATTATTTGTCAGAGATCTAATGCGTCCTCTAATTGAACCCGCCGTGGCAAGATTGGTGAAACTCCATGCCGCCCAGGCCACACCCTACCAGCAAAAGCTTTTTGGCGATTCGCTTCGAGCCGCATTGACGGAACAGGAGGTCAGAAACATGGTGGGTGAACTGGGATTTGGCAAGGAAACGGTTCGTCAATCATCCGACCGCCACTGGACTTGGATAGCCAGAAAGAGAATCCCGTGATGCAAATGCTGGCCCTGCTTGGCCAATGGATGCATTTCTGTCTAAGCCTTGCAAAGTCTGCAAGGTCGAACCCAAGAATTCTTGAAGACTGTATAACCCAGCTTTACAAGACCCTTGCCGGTGCAATCCCCTTGGTCGCGGTAGCCGGGCTTGCCACTGGAATTGTGGTTTGGCTGCATTTGCGCGGCTTATTGGTAAGTGTCGCCGGGCCATCTTCGGTTTCGCTTCTACCACAGGCTTTGTCTTTGGCTGTTGTTGTGGAACTAGCCCCATTGACGGCGGCATTGATACTGGCCGGAAGGTCTGGGTCCAGCCTGGCTGCGGAACTTGCTTCCATGAAGCAAAGCGAACAGATCGACGCCCTGCAGGCTATGGGTGTTAACCCCATGGGAAAACTGGTTTTTCCAAGAGTTATCGCTTGCACCATGGCTCTGCCAATGCTGACCATTTTTACAGCATATTTATCCCTGCTATCTGGCTACCTTACAGAATCCATCACCGGAACCATGGCATGGAGCGAGTACTATCATCAGGTTATAAAGGTTTTGAAATACCGAGATGCCGTGCCAGCCGTAACCAAGACCATCTTTTTCGGTCTGGGAATAGGAACCCTCGCCTGCTTCCATGGTTTGAACGCGGGCGAGGGTACTGAAGGAGTGGGCCGGGCTGCTACCCGTGGCGTAGTCGGTTCAATATTCTTCGTGCTGGTCTCAAATGTCTTTCTGGTGAAGCTGATTCACCTTCTGTTTGACTAGAATTTGCGCCGGTAATCTCCGGAATCTCCCACCCCTTGCGATATTCACGAATCAGGAAGGCATCAGCCTTGGCACTTCCGGTGGTTGCCCTGGCTTCATCCCAGGTGATTTTCTGGCCGCTTCTCAATGAAACATTTCCAAGAAGCACGGATTGGGCGAGGATGCCACTGTAATCAAAATTGCAAAGGGTCTTGCCGTTGCCACGAATCGCCTCGAGCCATTCCTTGTGATGACCAATCGAATCTGGAATGGTTGGAGCAGGTGGCGTAAAGTTCTTGAAGTTTTCCTCGGGAAGCAGGTTGTGCTTGGAATAACCCGAGATCAGTTTGCCCTTGCTACCTTCAAACAAAACCCCGGAACCGTAACCCATGTAAGGCTTGTCATGTTCCCAACCCGGGCCGGAACATCCGTTATACCAGGTCAAATGGACCGCGGGTTGCTTTCCACGGGCGGGGTAATGGTATTCTGCCTTCACAAGATCCGGTACGGTCTGGTCACCTTCCTGAATTCTCTTGGAAACAGCTTCCACACTTGTGGGAAGAGTTAAGCCCAAAGCCCAATGGGGAAGATCCATGTAATGGCAGGCCATGTCCGCAAAAACGCCACCGCCAAACTCCCAAAAATATCTCCAATTAAAATGAGTGAACGCCGGATCGTATTTTTTATGGGGGACAGGTCCAAGCCAAAGGTCATAATTAAAGCCTTGGGGAATCTTTGCCGGTTCCTTGGCAAACCTTTGCACAGGTGGCCTGGAACTTTGCCAAACTTGAACCCTTTTTACTTCCCCGATCACGCCGGCCTGAATGATCTCAACTACCCTGCGATAATTTTTCTCGGCATGAATTTGGGTTCCCATTTGGGTTACCAGCTTGTTGGCACGGGCTGTTTTTATCATGGCCCTTACTTCAAGAACCGAGTGGGCTAACGGCTTTTCACAATAAAGGTGCTTTCCCGCCCGCATGGCGGCAATCCCCTGCACCGCATGGACATGATCCGGTGTGCCGACCACCACAGCGTCGATTCCCTTCACATCCAAAAGCTTGCGAAAATCTTGAAAGAATGCGGCCTTGGGAAATTGATCCCTGGCCTTCGTTGCCCTGCTTTCATCCACGTCACAAAGGGCAAGTATGTTTTCTCCCGACACTCCAGCCAGGTTTGCAGCGGCGCGATTGTAAACCCCAATCACACCCAGGTTGATTTTCCCCATCACACTTCTTGCGGAAATAAAATTTGGTGCCGTAATCAAAGCCGCTCCAACTCCAAGCCCCGCTTTAACAAAGGAACGCCTGCTGGTCTTTTTCATCACTGGATCCTTTACTTCATTTGGCTTACCACGGAAGGACTTTGAACTTCCCATATCTGCAAGGCGTTGTCAACTTGCATCCACAGTTGCATGGCGTGCCTTGGAAGGACAAAATCCATCACTCCAACCGTTAAAATCATGCCAAAATCAGGCCTCATGGCCAATCCAGTAAAATAAGAGGATAAAACCCTTGGAAAAACCTCTTCCAAGCGATAAAAAATAGGTAGGAAAACATTATTAATTTTAATGGTGCCATCCGTGATGGATCGACTTCTTTGCAAGCTTCTACCCTTACTGCCAAGTCTTTAACAAGACGGGGTTGCTGCTCGAAGTTTGATCATCATTAAGCGAGAAGAACCCCGGAACCAGATGGTTCCGGTTTTTTTTTGTCCGGAGAGAATCATGAGCCAGGATCGAGTTGTTATTTTCGATACCACGCTGCGAGATGGGGAACAATCCCCCGGCGCCAGCATGAACCTTGCGGAAAAACTTGAGGTTGCCATGGCTCTCCGCGACCTTGGTGTGGATGTCATTGAGGCTGGTTTCCCCATCGCATCACCGGGGGACTTCGAAGCGGTTCGTGAAATAGCCCGACAGGTGCACGGCCCGTCGATTTGCGGTCTGGCCCGTTGCAACAATGCTGATATTGATCGTGCCTGGGAGGCCCTTAAAGACAACCCCAAACCACGCATCCATGTTTTTCTTGCAACCAGTGCTATCCACCGTGAATTCAAGCTTCGAATGGCGAAGGAAGAAATCGTTCGCAGAGCCGTGGAAGGCGTGAAACGCGCCAAGAGCTACCTGAACGATGTTGAATTTTCCCCAGAAGATGCCGCACGGACCGAACTGGACTTTTTAACCGAAGTGGTGGAAAAAGCCATTGAGGCAGGGGCCACCACGGTGAACATTCCTGATACCGTGGGATACGCCATGCCTGGCCAATACGCGGAGGTAATAGCCCATTTGAGAAAGCATGTTCGGGGAATTGAAAAAGCGGTAATCAGCGTTCATTGCCACGATGACCTCGGTCTTGCGGTGGCAAACAGCCTCGCAGCAATTGTCGAGGGTGCAAGGCAGATTGAATGCACCATCAACGGCCTGGGTGAAAGGGCCGGTAACTGCGCGCTTGAAGAAGTGGTAATGGCCCTGAGAACCAGGCATGATTACTTCAAGCTGGAAACAGGGATCAACACGAAAAAGTTGTACCCCACCAGCAAGCTTGTTTCCCATGTCACTGGCATCCATGTACAGCGGAACAAGGCTATCGTTGGACAAAACGCATTTGCCCATGAATCCGGCATTCATCAGGATGGCATGCTCAAGGAACGGTCCACCTACGAGATCATGAACCCCGCAGACATTGGCATTGGACAGACGGATTTGGTTTTGGGCAAACATTCCGGCAGGCATGCCTTAAGACAACGGGTAATTGACTTGGGCTACCATTTGGATGAGACCCAATTTCAAGGCTTGTTCGAGGATTTCAAGGCACTGGCGGATCGCAAAAAAGTCATCTACGATGCGGACATCGAAGCCCTGGCGGAATCCCGTATCCACAGCGGGCCCACCATTTGGACTTTGGAAGCTGTAACCTGCAATGCAGGAACCGGAACCATTCCCAGCGCCGTTGTGGCACTATGGCACAAAGATGGGCATATTGTTCGGGAAGCGAGCGTGGGGGATGGCCCTGTGGATGCCGTCTTCAAGTGTATCACCAAGCTTACTGGCGTTAAGATCAATCTCAAGGATTATAAACTGCGAAGCGTTACCGATGGCGAGGATGCCCAAGGCGAAGCCCACGTGGAAGCCGAGTTTGAAGGAAAAGCTCTTAATGGCAGGGCTGTTAGCACAGATGTTATTGAAGCCAGCGCATCCGCATTTTTGCAGGTTATCAACCGGGTGATTATGCGACAGGCCCTTGGCGACCGTATCAAGCCCACGGAAAATCCGAATTCCTAATTTGTATCCAAGGGAATATTCTTCAACTCAAACGGAACCTCCACCGTGTGGGTCTTGGATCCCCTGAATAACACCACCTTGGGCTGTCCATTTCGGGATATTCCCTGAATGGTCATTTCCCTTAGAACCGCTCCACCAGCATTTTGCTGATAACGGGAACTTTGAGATGCAATGGTTACTGGCCTTCCTTTTTCATCCAGCACTTCAAACCCATTTGCATTCATGGACCGCATAACTCCAAAGTTCATGTTGAACTGCTGGATTTGAATCTGGGGATTCCCTGCAGGGTTTTGAATGTTTCCAGGTATTACCAAGGCCTCGGGAGCCATAGCAATCTGATTTGCAGGAGTGAACCCTTCGGGTAATTCCCATTCAAATCGAACCTTCCAAGATCCTTTATCATCCGTTGTCCACTCGTTTACTTTGATCCACCCGCCGAATTTACCATCGATTTTCTTACCTGTCTCCTGATCGACAAACTTCGCCTCCAGAAGTGGTTTTACCTCATCATTCACCTGAAGAATCATAGTGCCCTTGATCTGGCTGATTTGGGCAGAAGCCATGCCAGCCTTGATAAGATAAATAGGAACTTTGTTTTCCCATTCTGTTTGAGGATTTGTGGCGCTAACGCCAGGCACCGGCAAAGCACGGGGAATTGGTTTACCAAACTGGGGGTTGGCAATTTCCTTGTTTTGAGCAAGATTGGAATCGTGCTCCAATTCTTGTCCGCGATCATCAGTTGCCTTTTCCACCCTTACCGAGCTAATACCCTTTAACTTCAGCCGGGGTTCAGGAGCCACATCCAGCCCTAGAAGTAATCTACCCGCGGGTACAGCACCGAACCTATCCGATGGTTTTTCCATAACCCTTATGCGGTAAGCAGTGGATGTATCGGAAATCCTTGCAGGTCTCTTTCCCTCACCAAGGACAATTACACCCGAGGCCACTGGCACGGTTCCTTTCCCCATTCCTTGAAAAGGCTGCCGATTCGCACCGGGAAACGGTGGCAAGGCCCCTATTCCGGGTGGCAACTGAGGCTGCTCTTCCTTTGGCTGAAAAACAATTTTTTTGTTTTTACCATCATTTTCACGAGGAGCCACAGGCGGCTTGGGAATCCTTGGGAAAGGTACATTAATTGGGGGAGAACCTATGCCGAAAGAAAATGAATTATTCGTGGAGTTTGCCAATTCAACCACTCCGCCTTTTTCACAAACCAAATCAAGCACCTTCCAGAATGATTGCTTTTCAACAGAGAGGGATAATTTTCTTTGTGACAGTTCACCCTTCCGATCTTGAATAACAATCCTGTAGCCGCTCTGCTTAACCAGCTCGGCCACTACCTCGGAAAGTGTGGCATCCTTAAGGTCAATGCTTATGAGCGTGGGGCTCATTAACTTCTGGTTTTGCGAATTGGATTCTATTCTTGCAATCAGCTCCTCAGCCCTTTTGCGAATTTCGGCATCTTCGCTTTTAAGGGCTTTTCGAAGATCCTCCAAGGCTGGGGTTCCGATCGATTCTAATTTTTTGCTGGCTTTTTCACGGTCATCAAAAGAAACACTTCCCAAATCCCCAATAAGTTTGGGGATATCCTGTCCGGTAACCAAGCCCGAAAGGGCAAGGATTGCAAAAATAACCGCCAGAAATGGCATTTGGAATCTTACCATGACACCAATACCTCGCAGATAACCCTGTCATAGTAGTATACTCAGGCAATTACATGACCGGCTAAAAAAAACACCCCCGGAGATCTTCCGGAGGTGTTTTAAATCCAAGTAAGCTTTATGCAAGCAATCGATCAATAACAGTACCTTCACGGAACATCTGAACGGTACGACCATTCGATGTGGAAAGTTCCGTCTTGGGGCTGATTCCAAGATTGGAGAAAATGCTTGCGGAAATATCGTCTGGCAGGCAGGGATCAGAAGCAGGCGCCATACCCTGTCCATCAGTGCTACCGTGAACATAACCACGCTTGAACCCGCCACCAGCAAGAACCACCGCCATGGACCTTGCCCAGTGATCGCGGCCGGTATCCTTATTTACCTTTGGTGTGCGACCGAATTCACCCGCGCAATAAACAATGGTTTTATCCAACATTCCACGATCTGCAAGGTCAGAAATCAATGCGGAAAGTGTTGTGTCCAAGGTTGGTTGCAATTTCTTGGAATGGGCGTCAAAAGTCTGGCGATGAGTATCCCAGCCGCCAATGCTTATTGTTACAAAACGAACTCCCGCTTCCACCAGGCGTCTTGCCGCAAGAGCGCTTTGGCCAAAATTATCGGCACCGTAACGGGCGCGTAGTTCTGGCTTTTCCTGGGCAAGATCAAATGCCTTGCGGGTACGATCAGATCGCAGAATATCCAAGGCCTGTTGGTGGAACGCATCAAAACCTTGAACAAGGTCGGCATTCTTGTCAGCGTCACGGAAAGTGGCGTCAAAGCCGCTCAGAAGCTTGTCACGGTTGGAAAGTTCATCCAAAGTAAAGTCGGTTGGCAGTTGAATGCCACGAACTTTCATGTTGCCCTTGGCGTTACCTGCGGCACCTTCAACCATGAATGGGTTGTAGGCAGTGCCGAGATAACCAGAAGTACCAGCAGTACCTCCACGGATATCCGAAAATGAAACATAAGGCGGTACACCGGTAGGCGTCTTAAGCATTTTGCTGGCAAGAGAACCCATGGCAGGAAACTGAAGTGCCGGGGTAGGCTTGTTGCCAGTTGTCATGAATAGGGTTGCAGGGGCATGGGATGGAATCGAATGATTAACCGATCGAACGATACTGATCTTGTCAGCGACCTTGGCCATTTTGGGCATATGTTCGCTAATTTCGATGCCACTTACATTTGTTTTGGCTGGTTTGAAGTTACCACGAATGCCTTCAGGAGCATCTGGCTTCAGATCCCACATATCGATAGTTGCAGGACCACCCGCAAGCCAAACCATAATTACAGAATCAGCCTGGCGAGTAGAGCTTTCGCCATTAGCCTTTCGGGCAGCAGCGTTTGCTTCCAAACGGAGCAATTCAGGCAGACTCAGACCCATCAGACCGGCTCCAGCACCAAGCCTGATGAAATCGCGACGATAGAATCCTTCACAATCCGTTCGATTGATGGAAGCCATGACTAAAAACCCTCTGAGGCCTCTATGAAATTCTGGTGATGTTTTCGGCCTTCATAGAAAACCGGTGGATACCCTCCACCCTCCAGAATTTTAATGGTTAAAAATAAATTCCTTGGTATTCAACAACGCCCAAAGGGTGTCAGTGAATGCTGTTTTACGATCGGAAGCCTTCTCCCGATATTCCTTGAAGTTCTTTATTTCCTTGTCATTTGGGAATCGCCCAAGCGTGCTTAGGAACAATTCCTCGAATGCTTTCATATCATCCGGATTTTGAGCAAGCAAAGTTTTAATGACGTTGGAATTGGATTCAATCTTTGCCTGAAGATTCGTGTCCGCCATCAGATAAAGCTTTTGAGGTAAGGCTGGTTCCATGGATCGCTCACAATCGCAAGCGGCAGCACGTGGCGGACGACCAAAAATACGAAATGCATAACTTACGGTACTATTAACCCGGCTTGAGCCTACCTCAATAGCTTTCGCATCTTTTGGAGCATCTGCACCAAAATTCTCTTTGACCCCTGTTGCAACAGAAAGCACATCCACAACCACTTCCGCCATCATGGGCCGAATGTAAGAGTGGGAAAAGTTGATATCATCCAACCGGTTGGACTCATTAGGCTTAAAGGTCAGTTGGTAGGTGCGGGATTCAAGAATCGCCTTTTCAAGCTTTCGCAAATCATAACCACTTTCGATGAAGGACTTCGCCAGCGCATCCAAAAGGATGGGATTGGATGCGGGGTTTGCGATCGCAAAGTCATCCACTGGATCAACAATCCCTACCCCAAAATAGTGCCCCCAAACTCTATTTACGAAGCTTTTGGCGAAGTAAGGATTTTCCGGGGATCTCATCCATTCCATGAGGTCTTTACGAATATCTTTACCTGCCTGATGTTCAAACTCAGAGCCACCCAAGGCCTTGGGAGCAAGTGGCTGGTTGGTTTCAGGGTGAAGAAGCGCCCGATTAGCTCCTCGCGTACTTGTGGCAACATGAACTTCCCTTACCAAGTTAATCTGGTTGTTTCTCGGAGCATTCTCCTTGCGGATTTTGTTTTCCTCATCCATCAATTTTTTCAAATCGGCAGAAGAAGCCCCTGCCGCTGTCACATTCGTAAAAATGTTCGCGAAAGCGCGATATTCAGCCTGGGTCCACCGATCAAACGGGTGCTTATGGCATTGGGCGCATTCAAGCCTTACACCAAGGAAAGCAGCGGCAGCTTTTTCGCCCCACTGATCCACGGTAACCGCTCCCTGCCTACGCCAAAACAAATCCAAGCTTGGCTTATCAGCATAATCAGATTCGTATCCCTTGCTCAATTTCTCATCGGTTTTTTTCACATAAGCCATGTATTCTTCGGGGGAAAGCCCATCACGACTCGTTGCCGTTAGAATACCTTCCACGATTTTGTCGTATGGCATATTCTCTGCGACACGTTTTCGCACCCAATCGTGCCACATCTGGCTACGGCGACTCTTGAGGTTTTGGGGTTGTTCCAAGGCATCAGTATTGTTGCCCGTTATGTCGCTAAACTTGGTTGCCCAAAGCGAGGCATGCATAGGGTGCTTAAGCAATTCTTCAATTTTGCGGGATCGCTTATCTGGAGATTTATCTTCAGCAAAGGCACGAATTTCATCAGATTTTGGAAGAGTACCAATCGTATCAATGGTGATTCTTCTGAGAAATTCAAAATCGTCTGAAATGCCGGAAGGTTCGATGTTAAGCCTTTTAAGCTTTTGAAAAACAATCTTATCGATGTAATTATTTTCAGGAACCTTTGGGTAATTGTAACCAGGTTCAACTGGTACTGGAACCAAAACGCGAACTGCAACAACTTTGCCACGATAACCAATAATTATCGATGTATCACCCGGTCGGTTGGCACTAATTTCACCCTGAGGATTAATTTCAGCCACCGCATCATCAAGGCTTCTATATTCGCAAATCGATGTCAAATCTTCGCTGGTTCCATCTTCAAAGGAAACCACTGATTTAATGGATGCTTTTTGACCGGGCCTTACAAAAACGACTTCTTCAGGGGATACGTTCAGGGATTTGATTGCGCCACTACCTTTATTTACAGGGGCGCCCTGCTCTATCCAATTCTTAATCAAATTATACTGCCAAGAATCCTTGGAAAACTTTTTACCGCCAGCATGCTCAACTAACCCTGCACCTTTAACCAGAATCATGCTTTCTTCAGGGTTTAATAAATCAATTCTTCGCCCATTGAATTCGCGGGCCACTGAAAAACCATCCCTCTCGGCTTCGTAACCGAACAAAGACAATCGAAATCCATTTTTGCCTTGAAAGGAACCATGACAGGAACCAGTATTACACCCAACCTTGCCAAAAAGTCCCACGACATGTTTTTCAAAATCTACTTTGGAAATTACATTACCAGTGGGTAAAACAACTTCTGCACTGGCTTGATTGGGGAAAAGGATAACCACTAAAGCGAATGGAATCATCCATTTCCATTTCAAGCGGTTCATCATGTTCCATCTCCAAAAAAAAATCCAAATGGCAGGACTATCTATTTAGGCGGGAATTCAATTCATGCATTGATTAAATCGGTCTTTCTAGACCTTTTCAACCAAAAAACTTACAAAATCACTCATAAATATTAACACGAGGGTAACTAAGTGGTTTCGGTAAAAACAAAAAAAGCCACCCTTTTTATGGGTGGCTTAGCAATTGCCATAAGCTCTAATCTCTACTTGAGTTAAGTTGAATTAGAATTCTTACTATGTAATAAAACATGGTTGCAACGGAAGAAAACAACATCAATGCGGCTGCCACGTGCTTGTCTGTTGGCCAATAGTACATCACGGCTGAAGTTTCATAAAGCATGTAACCACATAACAGGACAACCATTGCAAAGGAAAAAACCAGGCCCAAACTAAAGCCGAATAATATAGAGCAAATAATAAAACCAAAGGCAATAAGGGACCCGACCGACAAAATGGGCCCCAAAGTTGTGTAATCTTTATTGGTTAGAAAAGCTGTAAGGGTTAAACCCGCAAAGGCCCCCAAGGTCATAATACCCGCGGACATGATTAGGTTTGGGTCTTTGACAAAAAAAGCCGCAAAATGCAACAGGGGAAGGAAAATCACCGCTTCCACCACAATGTAGATGCCAAGACCAAGATACTGTGCGGCAGGGGAAGCACCAAAATAGGCTAGCCGGTTAGCCATCCAACTTGCACCCCAGAATGCAAGCATCAAAAACAAAACGCCCCACGGCGATCGTCCAAAAATACCCATAATTTGTTCTGAAGAAACCGACTTTAACAGCAAAGTTTCAAGGGCTGCAAATGCCAATACTGCCCCTGCCAGATGAGCGTAGGTCCTTTTAATAAAAGATATTCTCGCCGATTCCACCCCAGAAGAACCAATCTCCATGGGCGACTGTCGTTCATATTCGTAGTTCATTTTTCACTCCGATAATTAATGATGAACACATATATACATTGTACATGTGGAAATTGGAATAAATCCAGATTAAAGGATGGTTTTGAACTTAAATTTACCGATTAGTTTGCAGGCTTGCCTGCCGGGGCTGCATTTTCAACAGGCGGTTTCCCATGCAGGTCACAAGCTTGATGATTTTTGCAACAGATTGGGGCGGCAGTTTTGGAGTTTTTGTCTTTCCAGAAATCCCTGGAAGGAACAAACACCCGGTCCCCTGGCTTTAGTTGGTAATTGGTTGTGGTATCACCAAGCTGGGTGATTTCTTTAAAGCACACCGGAAGTACAATTCTGCAACTTTCAGGCGGTGTAGGTCTGGAGAGAACAATGTTTTGCCTTGAAGCCTTTTCGTTCAAACCGCCGGCTTGAAGAATGGCATCTAATACTGTCTCTCTACCATTCAACGGATAAATCCCAGGAGCATTTACTTCACCTATGACATAATACACTTTGCTTTGCCTGTTAATCAGGCGAACGGTTATGGGGCCGGCCTCCTTGGTTACAGAGGAAATTTGTCCGCGAACCATTTCCTCGATTTCATCCAAATTTCGGCCTGCAACATTCAATCGACCATATTTGCCCAAGCTTACGTTGCCATCAGGTAGAACTGGCTGATCACCTGGAAGCCTGATGGGTGAATCCAAATCCGCAGGCTGTATAAGAAGAACATCTCCAGGCTCAGCGGTTAGTGATGTCGTCAATGCTTTGTCTAATTCCCTTGGAACAGGGGGTATTTCAGAAACTGTATCCCGCAACAATCGTGTGCTATCAAGGAGCGAATTACCTTCATTACAAGCATTAATGGCAGAAATCATACTTTGACAACCCGTTGCCAATCCTAGCAAAGGGAGCATCAAGAAGATGATAAACCAGTCAAACTTTTTCCGAGCCACTTTACCCATTTTCCCCAGCCACAAGCAAGGTGCGTAAAATTCCAAAGGGCTTTTAGCCTTTTTAAAAAATCATTCAAGAGAAAGATTTACAATTTTGGCTACCTGCCAAGGAAAAATCGAAGCGCTTCTTCCGTAAGAAGTGTCAGGGGAACACTTCTTACTATGGGATCTTTATAAGTGCCCTGAATTTTGAAATGCAAAATCCCGGCCGCCAGGGTATTCGTCACTTGAGATATCATCTCCAGGGGTACTGCTCCAATTGCGGGCATCCGTAATCCCATATTTCGCATGGATTCCGGAAGTACACTGAGATTGCCCGTTCTGGCTGTGGCTTCCATGTCCAATTTTCCCTGAAGGGAAATGGTTCCCTCAATTAGTACCATCATAAGTGCATTGCTCATGGCGAGCCTGTTCACCCGGATAACACCCCTGTCCATTCGGGCTTTAAGTTCGCCACGGTCGAAGAACGCACCGGTTGCCGCCACCGGCAAAAAGGGAACAAGATCCCTAACAATCGGAATTCCCTGGGCCCTGGAATGAACAAGTGTTCCATCCAGCGATGCACTTAACTGGTCAAGTGATTTTACATCCCTGCCAGAAAATTGAAGTTTACCCTGGATAGTTCCTGCCGCCTGGGAAGGGCTATCCCCCAACTGGGCCTGAACGGTCCTGAAATCCAACGATTGAAACCGGTAATTTCCCTGAAGGGATGATCCCACCCCCCAGCGATATTCCGTGCTTCCAGATATTTTTCCCTGCGCAACACTACCGCTGACATCTCGTAAAACCAATGATCCCGCACCCCTTGCGGGAGCAAACACCATGTCGAATGGAATTCTCCAATCGCCTACCTCCATACCAAAAACCCGGGCAGAGCCACTTACCCCTTCTCCAGTGGAGGTGATTTCCCTTCCGAGCTTTCCCTGGGCGCGAATATCGATTTTCCCCGCGGGTTTCATGAAGGCTAGCCATGGTGCAAATAGCTTGGCCATTTCAGCCTTGGTAAGCGTAGCCTTGTACTTGTTTCGTTCAGGATTATTTAAGTTTAATTCCGCACTTGCCCGCAGTTGACCATCCCCAAGCGTTCCCTGAATATCCTTGAAAGTTATCTCATGATTGTTCATTACGACAGTCGATTTTATTTGTTCGCTAAGCGGGTTTTTTCCATGTTTTAACTGATCAATTTCCACAATCCCGTTCGCGGACATGAGAAAGCAATCCAGATCAAAGTTGAACGGCAAATCCAGTGACCATTCTCCATCCAGCAATTGAAGATTGTCGTTTACATCCAATGCTTTTAAAACAGGCTTCAAACTTGCTTTTTCAACAATGAGATGGCCGGGGAGAAGTGTCTTTTGGCCGCCATCATATTTCAGATCCAGCTTGCCATGCCCTCCCGCCACATTTGTTTCCATGGCAAAGGCAACGCTGTTTTTGCTCCATTTGGCTTTTGATACCACTTTTGAAAATGGAAGATCAAGGATATCGAACGAATCATTACCGGTCTGCAAATTTACCTCGAAATTTCTCTCTCCCCTTAGATTCTGCGGCATTATCAATATGTCAGCATTTGCGGATACTTTTCCGTGAACCCATGATGCTTTTTCATGCAAGGATTTCACTGTTTCACCCAAATCTAAATCAGTGACCTTTACCGACAGATTTCCAGATTGGGTGGTATGAACAGGAATTAAACCGGTGATTTCGCAACCAGCTCCCAAAACATTTCCCCTGGCAAGCTTTATTTCAACACCGCGATCATCAAAAACAATATCTGAAGCAATCTGTTCCACGGGGGTTTTCCCAATCGCAACTTTAGCCGCATGTATGGATGCATTTGCGCGAAACCTCGGACGATTACCACCACCATGAATTGTGGCAGTGGCATCGGCAAAGCCCTCGACCCCGAAATCTGAAATTGTTGGATAGAACTCCCTGGCGATTTTTTTGAGTTCAAGCTGTTGCCCCTTCAGTTTTGTCTCAAAAGGAAAACCATTTTCCATGGAAACCACGGACTCCATCTCCAGTTTGCCCCAAGGGGCTTGCCCCCTCACCTCCGCTAATTCCAAATTGCCCTTGGCGAGCTGGATCTTTCCATGCACTTCTGGAAAAACAAAGGTTTCGTATTGCCAGTTATCCCACCGAAATAACGCATTGCCACGCCAGGCATGAAATCGCGCTGAATCCAATTCGCCAAGGGATTCCAAACCAAAGGAGATTCTGCCCTGCATTTTTTGGAAAAACTCCCCAATCCAGGGAGTGATGATCCCCGATGGAATCGACGAGGCCTGAGCGCGGGTATGCATTTCCAGATTCTTCAACAAATCCAATTTGATTCCTGCATGAATTTCCCCTGGCGCCTGCCTGGCTGCCAGTTCTTTGGAATCCTTTTCCTGAATCTTCATCATGAAGTCGGGAATAAGCACCTCTCCCTGAAGCAGTGTGGCAGAAAATTTGGATTCTGGAATAAGGATCGAGCCGAAACTTCCCTCACTCATTTTTGTCTGAAGTTTGCCGGTATAGGTGATCGGATCAGTCACAGTTTTTAATGGCGCCTGAAATCCAAGCTCAAGACTTAATTTGCCATTCAGGGGAACAGGCAACTTCCAACCCATGCGCCTTGCGAATTCGCCCGCGGAATCAATTTTCATTTCAATTTGTGTTTCTAGAAAATGCTGGTCCGCGAGGTTTTTTTCATCAGGCTTTCTGGAAGATGTGGGTAGCAATCCCGGCAAAGCGGAAAGCGGATTAAATCGAAACTTGGATCCATCCGCTTTGATTTCGAGTGGTATGGGTTTTGTGGGAAAACCGAGAAATTTCGCGGCCTCAATAATGCCTTTACCAGACCCCGAGGTGCGAACCCCCAGCAGCGGATCTTCTTTCAGTCGCAATTTGGCCCAGCCATCCAGTACACCCTGAACAAAACTGTTGCCATTTTTATCCCTAAGGCCTCGTCCCCAATCATAAGGGAGATTCTGGATCTGAACCCCCTTCACTTTCAGGTCATAATCCATCAGATATAATTTGTCTCGAAAGTCCAAATCGCCACTGGTCAGCTCGATAATGCCGTTTGCCAAATCCCCCTTGATATCCCTAAGCTGGATTAACCCATCTTGAATATGCACCTTTCCCTGGGCATTTTCCGCTTCCAGCTTGATAGTTTCGACTCGAACCCTTGTCTGCCTGGGTGCAAGCTCCAATTTGTACTGGCATCCACCTTTTTTACCATCAAAGAAAAGCTGGATATCCACATCAGTCACACCGTTCAGCTTGACATGGCGCCAGACACTATCAGGAACAAATGGAACACTGTCCAGCATGGTTTGGGTGACATCAACCCGGTTTGAATTTAGAACAAGCAGGGAATCCCCATCTCCCGGCTCAATCTTTGCCTTGAGAGACCAGTCGCCCCAGTTGGGATCCTTGGAAGTGGCTTCAAAAACAAGATTGTTTTTTTCATCCCTCCAAGCTTCTCCCTGTATATTTCGGACTTTCAGGGGTGGCCTTTTACCATGCTTCAGTTGAAACTCAGCATCCTTTAAAATCAGCCGGGGCATCTTGTTGCCGGGCGGATAGTCTTCCGGGCGGGGCAACCTGGTAACCAAATCGTTATTCTCGTCAAATTCAATGTTCACCACGGGGTTGATGGCAACCACTTTCTTGGGAGCAATATTTCCCAACGCCAGGTTTTCCAACGATACATCCGCTTCCAGGGAGTGAATTTTTAACCAAGGTTCAGGATTTGAACCCCGTGCCTCAAAGACATCAATTCCCTCAACAAGGGATGAACCCCATAACGCCAGGTTACACCCCTGAACCCGTATGGGGAATTTTGCTATCTCACTTGCGGTTTTATCGAACCAATGTCTCAGAATTCCAAAAGACAGGCCGATTTTAAGAAGAAGGAAAACAAATGTGATACCCAAGAGGGAAACTGCGGTTACCCTCCAGGCCCAGCGAAACATTTTTACAAACCATCCGGAAGATTCCTGATGGCCCTGCGCCCTCCTGGCACCGGGTTCTCGCATCCTGTTTCCTTTTCGTTTGAATACTTGACAGCCATTTCACAAAATACATCTTAATTGCTGTCATGCACTTTGCGAAGGTGATTACCTTACAACCTACCGCTAATAAGTAAAAGCGGGCAAAATGGGCAACCTACTGGAGGATTTCAATGTCTTCTATCACTTGGCTTGGGCATTCCACGTTCCATATTCAAACACCGGAAGCAAAAATTCTCATGGATCCTTTCTTTCAAGGCAATCCTATCGCCCAACATAAACCTTCCGATTTTCACCCCGATTACATCGTTGTTTCTCATGGTCATGGGGACCATATTGGGGATACTGTTGAAATTGCAAAACGAACCGGTGCAACCGTTATTTCGAATTACGAAATCAGTCTATGGTTGGAATCCAAAGGGGTGAAAACACACGGAATGCAGCATGGTGGAGCATTTACATTTCCTTTTGGCAAATTAAAGCTGACACTTGCATTTCATGGTTCCGCTTTGCCTGACGGGTCTAACGGAGGGAATCCTTGTGGAATCCTCATTCAATTCAAAAATGGATTCACTTTTTATAATGCAGCAGACACTGGCTTGTTTGGCGACATGAAATTGATCGGGGAAGAAGGAATCGACCTTGCGGCACTGCCCATTGGCGATAACTACACCATGGGACCGGAAGATGCGCTCAGGGCTGTTAAGCTAATTAACCCCAAAAAAGTCATGCCCATGCATTACAACACTTTCCCTTTAATCAACCAAGATGCCAAGGCTTGGGCGTCGCAGGTTTCCAAGGAAACCAAAAGTGTGCCTGTAATGCTTGATATTCAAGACACCTTCGAATTCTAAAAATAAAGGGCCTTCCCACCCAAGGGAAGACCCTGATAGATTTTGGCCCTACAGTACTTTACCAACCGATGGATTTTTGCAGTGCAGCCAAACCTGCCTGTAATGCCTCGTTTTCGGTTGGAAAAACTTCCTGCACATAAATCTGTTTGCCATTGATGGTCTGGGTAACTTTGATGCCATGGTTACCCTTGGAAGGAACCAAAACTAGCACATAGGTTAGTTCCTTGCCAAAGTACACCATCCAGGAATTACCATTTTCGCTCGCCACCAATTTGGCATCATGACGGGCAAGCCATTCGGGTGTTGTCACAGACATTTGTTATCTCCAGCCAGGGTTCACCTTTTGGAAAAGTATATTACTCTGGCAATGGTTTGCCCTTGGTTTCGGGAAGAAACGCCACCGCAACTATGCCCAAAAGGAAGATCAAACTCATGTAACAGCAGGCATTGCGGAAAGCCTCAAGCTTTGCCTCAGGAGTCTTGGCTCCCTCTGCGAGCCATTGTTGCAAAATACCCATGGTGAAAGGACCGCTGGCAGCAATGAAACGGCCTACATTGTAACAAAAACTGATACCTGTGCTACGAAGCCGAAGAGGAAACAACTCAGGAAGATAAATCGCAAATCCTGCAAATAATGCCAATTGAAAGAAGCCCATCACGGCGCTCATCCAGATGTCCGACATGCTGGAAAAATAGCGGAAATAGCAAAAAGTCACGACAAATGCCGCAATGAACCCACCAACAAAAGCTTTTCTTCTTCCAAAGGTCTGGGCAATTTTTGCAAAGAAAAGCATTCCAAAAAATGAACCAAGGTTTTGCACGATCATGTTGATACCAATCCAGTATCCTTTCTGGCTGGCAATTTTATCTTCTGAAACACCCTGACTTTTCAGGGAGTTACCAATCACATCACCCACCAATTCGGGACTAAAGAATCCAATTCCCCAAAGACCAACCACGCCTGAAATGCATAACAGCATTCCAAGGATGGCATTTTTTCTCCATCTTGGATCACCAAACAAATCAGAGTAAGAGCCAAACTTCTCCCCGTTTCCAAGCGCGGCTTTTTTCGCTTGAACCCATTTTTCAGGTTCCTTCAGGCGAATCTGGATAAACACACAAAGAAAAGCAGGCAAAGCTCCCACCAAAAACATGTATTTCCACGCGTTGTTCGGATCGATAGTTCCATTGGCACCAAGCTGCGCCATACCAATGCTTATCAAACCTGCGGTGATATTTCCCACGGCAGAAAGTGCCTGCAAAAGGCCTAGAGCCGCGGTTCTCGATGTGGAGGGAAGGCTATCCGCCACCAAAGCAACAGCAAGGCCAAAAACCCCGCCCACACCCAAACCGGTTACAAATCTATACACCGCGAAATCAACCCAGCCTTTGGAGAAAGCAGATAACCCCGTGCATATGGAATAAAGAAGCACCGTCATGGTTAGGGTCTTTGCCCTTCCAATCCTGTCGCCCACGGAACCGAAAATCAAACCGCCCATGGCCCAGCCCGCAACAAATATGGAGGTTGCATAACCACCATAAAGCTTCAGGTCATAACCTTCAGGCAAAAGTGCCTTCATGGAGGAATTTCTGGCAATCAAAAACAATTGCTGGTCCAGGCAATCAAACAACCAAGCCAGTGATGCCATGGAAAAAACGAACCAATGATAGGGCGTTAAATCCAGAAGACTGGCCCACCCCTGGCGCTCTGGTTTGACTGACAGATCTTGGGAAGACATTTTCAGACACTCCGTTGGGTACTCAAAACATCCACATGTTATAAGGGGCCTTGCAAAAGAATGCCAGCAAGTTGTTTCCCAAGCTTCAAATAAAGCATCATCAAACTTCCGACCATATTCCTTTTGCATTCATTGCGGATGGCATTGCCGCTGAATAGAATAATCTTTTAATTCCGAGACCATGAAACAAAGGCAAACAAGCCATGGGAATTGGATTTTTAGGCGCGGGCAAGATGGCAACGGCTTTGGCATCCGGCTGGAAGGATGCCGGCCTGGCCCTTCGTTCCACCTGGATGGCAAGTGATGTCTCTGAAAACGCCCGCCTGGCTTTCGCCGCAGCCACCGGATTTAGTTCTGTTTCCACAAACCGGGAAGTTCTAAATCA
>JBEGQX010000300.1:0-10323 GCA_041180805.1 Planctomycetota bacterium | reverse complement strand
CCATGGTTTAAGCCTTGGGGAACTTCATGGTGGGTCATCCAAGATTTAATTTTTGCCCAACAATTGCTCTTATCCTTTGAACAATCGGCGCAATTTTTTCCGGATTCATTAGCAACCAATCCATTCAGCCCAAAGGTTACCGCAATTAACATGGCAAATATTGCATTTTTCATTTCGATACCTCTTAATTTAAACCAGGTTTAATTCCTATCGGATTTTAAAGCACATTTGAAAACTTCGCGTTAAACGATTCAAATAAAGAATCAATATTATCCCCGCAAAACCGTTTCATCTTCACAATCCTTTTCAAAATTTTTTCCAATCGATTATCTTTCTTGTTAAATTAAATAAAAACAGGAGGTTTAAATGGCATCTGGATTTCCTTGTCCAAACCCCGTTTGCAAACATCTCTTTACACTTGAAGACCTCAAAGGATTAACAGTCCTCAAATGTCCAAAGTGCCAAAAAGCTTTCCGGATGGGTTCCGGGCCAACCCCTTCCACTCGAAAAGAAACCCAAATTACAGTCCCTGAAAAATCTCAGGAAGAATCAAAGCCAAGCTTGAGCGAACGCCGACTAGGCAAAAAGAAAAAATCCTCTTTAGGCTTGTGGATTTTTGTTGGATTTTCCATTTTGCTCGCAGGGTCAACCATTTATCTTTTTTTCAAAATTGGTCTTCCAGCAATAAACAATCAAAACACCAAGAAACAAACCGATCGACAAGAGACCCTTACCGTAGAAGCAAACCATTTTAAGTTGGACCAACCAAAAGGCATGAAACAAGACACTACTCTTGCAAAAAAAACCAAGACCCAGATTGCTTTTTCTTCAGCCCAAAAAATCTCCATTTTGGTTTTGGCCAAGGACTTTATGACTAGAGAACCTACAGAAGGGGAATTAAAACTAGAAGTGTTTTCAAGACTGCAGGATTTATTCAAAAATAAACTCGAGTGGGAAGTATCTGACCAAAGCACAAAATTAGGAAGCATTTCTGCTGTTAATTATAATTTTGTTGGGGAAATGGAAGACAATACAAACTGGGAAGGCGTTTGCCTGGCCAGTACCTATAAAGGAATTTTATTTTTGATTTTTCAATACCATGGAATCGATCAAGCTAAAACCGCTGAACCGATTTGGCAGGCTTTTGTTTCAAGATTTCAAATTAGAACTGAAACACGGGCTAATTGGTCACCAACTCCCAGAAAGACCAAAGCCTTAAACTGCAAAAACACAAAATTTAATTTACAAATCCCTATCGATGTTTGGATAGAACAAAAATCCAGCGATTATCCGCTTAAACCCCTTGCGGTTTTCTTGGGAAAAAATCCAAAAGATATAGGAAATTTTGGCAATCAGCAAGCAAAGATTTATCTATTTGATATTTCCAAAGCGAGTGCTGAATACAAGGACTGGAATGAATTAAACTCTGTAATTTTGAAGGTTCTTAATGAAAGCCCTGAATCTAACACCAAGTTGGTTCGCGAAAAAGATCCAGAGAAACCAAACAACCAATCCCTTGAAATAACAACCGAAATGTTTCAGCTTAAAGACGGAGATATGCCGGTTAATCGAATTGAGGTAATTAAAAAAGAATCTGCCACCGGTTCCAGCATTTTAATTCTCGAATCACCTTGGAAAAACAGAGATTTCTGGCACGATGAGCTGATTGAAATTTTAAAATCAGCAAAAACACCTTAAGACTATTGCAATTTTTCCACGCCAGACTCGACAGGTGGTGAAACTAACGAATCAGCCAACGGCTTATTCGATTTTCCAGGAACTGGGGCAAAAGGCACCACTGCTTTACCTTTTTGCCTGAGGGTTGTGGCTTTTTGAAGCATTTCATCCTGTCTGACAGCTTTGGAAGGCTCTAATGCGTAATTAAACCGGTGAATATCATGCACTTCAAATGGGAAAAGGCTTTCTGAAATAAAATCTAATGGCGGATACTGATACCAAGGGGCTGGAATTTTCTGTTCAACCTCGAGAGGTTCATAGCCATCTTTTACAAGCTTAAATTTGTATTTTCCGTAATAGGTAAAATGATCATCCATCGGAGTCACCCCGATTGGTTTACCATCTTTATAAACCAACGCTCCTTGTGGCAGGGAATCAATCGTATATTTTCTGGTTACACATCCGATGGCGAAGAACAAAACAACCAGAAAGGGTAACTTTTTTGGATTTAACATCTTTCTGCACCAATTGTAAGAACAGCGATCCCATCAAATTACCTCTCATAACCTTTGATTTATGGGCGTCAATACCAACAATTATTAGCGCAAAAACTCTTTAAGTTATTACTGTTCTTTAGTTTGCATTCATAAAAAATTAGGCTAATATGGGCAAAAGTATTCATATTGGAGATCTAAGTGGCCTCATTTCCCCAAATTGATTGCAAAGCCCGCACCGATGTCGGGATGAAAAGAAGCTACAATCAAGACAGTTTTCATGTAGCATGCGCCAGCAATGAAAAAGAATGGCAGGATATTGGCCATATTCTGCTTGTGGCGGATGGAATGGGGGCCCATGCTGTTGGTGAAAAAGCAAGCGAGCAAGCCGTTAAAACAATTCCCCATGTTTATTCAAAATATGCATCTGATGGTATAGCCAATTCCCTTAGAAAAGCTTTCACCGAGGCAAATTCCACCATACATGATTGCGGTATGCAAAATGTTGAATTCCGGGGAATGGGAACCACTGCCAGTGCTTTGGTAATTCGCCCGGAAGGTGCTTGGATTGGCCATGTGGGTGATAGCAGGGTCTATCGCATCCGGGGAAAAGCCATAGAGCAACTCACATATGATCACAGTTTGGTTTGGGAATACGCCCGACTTAAAAAACTAGACCCTGACCAAGTAAAGGAAATACCAAGTAACTACATTAACCGTTGCCTCGGGCCGGAAAGTCATGTGGAACCCGATGTTGATGGCCCATATCCAATTGAGCCCGGGGACAGATTTCTTCTCTGCAGCGACGGATTAAGCGGCCTTATCAAAGATCAGGAAATTGGGGCAATAACCTCTATCCTTTCTCCAGAACAGGCATGCCGTTGCTTAATCGACCTCGCAAACCTGCGCGGCGGGCATGACAATATCACCGTAATCATCGGTGCCGTTCCCAATCCAAGCGGATCAAATAATCATTCAGCCCCAATTCTTCATAACTCAGGGGCAGTCAGGAATATATCTGATTCCATTTTTGGAAAATTGGTCCTAAAACTGGGAATTCCCTGGTGGGTTTTCAGCTTTCTGGCAGGGGCTATAACGGCATTAGGTGCCATTATTTGGTTGAAAAATGGTTTAGAAGGGGGTGGTTTTGAAATCCTACTCATTCTTTCCATAGTTTTTTTGGTGATTGGTTTTTTTGGTTTGGGCTTTATGATTTACCAAAACAATAATCAAAATTCCCTTGTTGAATATTTCCCAACTCCAACTGCTAAAATTCACAGGTACTTTGAAATCCAATTAAATTCGAAGCAAATTGAGAAAGTTAGGCTTCAAATTATGGCATTCAAAAAAAGGGCAGAGGAGAGTGCCTGGCAAGATGTGCCTTGGGATGCTTTTCAAGCCGAGATTAGCCAAGCAAATGAGTTTGAAAAGAACAAGGATTTATCCATGGCTCTTAGGCATTATTGCCTTGCTTGGGGAAAACTTAGCCCCTCATGGATTAAAAACAGAAAAAACGAACCACCTATTGAGCAAATCTGGGATAAGAATAATTGCTAAGAAATAAGTTTTAGGTATTAAAACAAACTTCTTGGAAGATGAATAAAATTTATTAGCGTTAACTCTTATTGAGTTACCACCAATTCGCGGTTCTTAGCTTTGGATTTCTTTTCCATTCTCCTGTGGTTAAGAGCTTTTTCATTTGGTTTCCGAAGATCCCAAACGAGTCCAAACCAAGAGAACACAACAAGAATTGAATAGCTAAAATCTATTTCCCACCAATAAAATCCTTGGTTTGCAGAACTTTGGTAGTGGTGGTGATTATTGTGCCAACCTTCCCCCATGGTAAGTAATGCAAGAATCAAGCTATTTCGACTATCATCGGTGGTCTCATAGCGTCTTACTCCCATCAAATGGCAAAGGGAGTTAATAAAAAAAGTACAATGATAAACTAAAACGGTGCTTACAAAGAATCCCCACACTAACCCAGATAATCCCATAAGAAGGTAGCAAAATAACGCAATGGAAATACCAGGCAACCAGTAATTTGTATTCATCCAACAAAGTTCAGGATACTTGCTAAAATCATGGATGTTTTTTTCGTCATAACCATTGTACTCATCGGAAATAATCCACCCCACATGTGACCACCAGAAAGTGGTTTTATGAGGAGAATGCGGATCTTCGTGAGTATCTGAATGCTTATGATGATCGCGATGGTGAGAAGCCCACCATAATGGCCCCTTCTGCAGGGCACTGCATCCGATCCAAGCCATAACGAATTGAAACCAGCGTGAGGTTTTATAAGCTCGGTGGGAAAAATAACGATGATAGCCCGCGGTGATTCCAAACATCCTTAGAAAGTACATACCAATGCAGAGGTAAACCGCTGACCATGAGAAATCCACAAAGAATACGCCCAAGCATGCAATATGAAGCATGATAAACGGGAATATTCTGACCCAATTAGGGGCTTTTTGAAAAAACCCAAAAAACGATTTTGTATTGCTATCTGAAGATAATGCAGGTTGCATTTTCAAACAACCACCTTCCTGGCTTGATTTAATGCTTCAGGAATCACTAGGATTTTTTGCTAAGAATTCTTGCCTTGCGGATAGCGCTTTGTTTTCTCAATTCTGCACGACGGCGGGCTTCACAAGGCTTTTCGTAATATTTTCTCTTGCGCAGTTCTTTTTGAATTCCACTTCTTTCAAGAAGCTTTTTGAAACGCCTTAAGGCCAAACCAATGGGTTCCCGATCATGAACTCGCATGCGCAATGGCATAATTTACTACCTCAAGCCCTTTCCGAAATTGAATTAAAGAACCAATTCTCTTATATAAAAGAATTATACTTAAAAGCCAAGGGGTTTGAAGAGTTTTCCGTAAAAACACCCAAAAATCAGGAACCTTGCAATGATCCTTTCAATCCGCAAATCACTTGGATTACTTACAATCATCTTACTTTCCTCAAACCTATATACGAAAACAACTTGCGCTGAAGATTGGCCACAATGGATGGGAAACAACAGGGATGGTATTTGGAAAGAGAAGGGGATTGTTGAATCTTTCCCAGCAAATGGGCTCAAAAAGGCTTGGAGCACCCAAATCGGGGGCGGCTACGCCAGTCCTGCCATATATAAAGGCAAGGTTTTTGTAGCCGACAGAATTCTTGACTCGGGCGTCAAGGATTCTGAAAACCTGTTCGCAAGAGCCAATTCCTTAGGCAAAGAAAGGCTCCTATGCCTTGATGAACTAACTGGAAAATTACTTTGGGAATATTCTACTCCTGTGACTTACACGATGGCTTACCCTTGCGGCCCCAGATGCTCACCTTTGGCAACGGGTTCCAAAGTGTTTTTCCTTGGTGCCATGGGGGATTTGCATTGCTTGAACCAATCCGACGGAAAATTGCTTTGGAAGAAATCTTTCACCAAGGACTATTCTGCTCCGGTGCCTATTTGGGGATTCGCCGCACATCCTCTGTTAGTTGAAGGCAACGTCATTTGTCTGGTGTCCCCAAAAAAAGTTGCAGTTGCTTTTGACATAGAATCTGGGAAAGAGAATTGGTCCAACCTTACCTTGGAAAGCCCGGAATCAGAGATTGGTTATTGCCCCCCAACGCTAATACCCGGCATTAATGGTCAACAAACACTGGTTATCTGGCATTCTGAATCCGTTAACGGCCTGGACCCCAAGACAGGAAAACTTATTTGGACCCACCCATTTAAACTTAAAGCCAACCTTTCGATTCCAACTCCAATATTCACTGAAAACAAACTCTTAGTTTCTTCTTTTTACAACGGTTCCAGACTATTGGATCTATCAAACCCAAATGAAGCCAAGCTGATATGGAAGGGAAACGGCAGAGGGGAAACCCCAACTCAGACCGATGGCTTGCATGCAATCATGTGCACCCCTGTGGTAAACAAAAATTTCATTTATGGGGTTTGCAGCTATGGCCAACTTCGATGCATTAAACTGCTGACTGGCGAACGGGTTTGGGCAGATTTAAGGGCAACAGGGAATCAAAAAGAATCTGTTGAACGTTGGGCAAACGCTTTTATAACCCCCCATGAAGACAGGTATTTCCTTTTTAATGAGAAAGGCGACCTAATTATCGCCAAGCTATCCGAAAAAGGTTACCAAGAACTTTCGAGAACTCATTTGATCGAACCGACAGGTATTGCTCCAGCCGGGGGAGCCAGAAGAAAAATAGTTTGGAGCCATCCTGCCTTCGCCAATAAACACATTTTTGTAAGGAACGATACCGAGATCTGCTGTTTCTCACTTTCAAACGGCAATTAACTAGTCGAGCCCAAGTTTTTTCATCCTGCTTACCAGGGTGCTCCTTGCAACACCCAAGGCTCTTGCGGCTTTCGCTTTGTTTCCACCAGCTTTTTCCATGGCCATGGATATCTTATCCTTCTCTTTTTTCAAAAACTCCTCTTTGGTCATTTCAGAAAAAGACATGGTATGAATTAAACCGGAATCCTGAATTTGCCTCATTCGATCCTGAGGAACCATTCCAAAATTAGCAATCTCATCCGGTAAATCTTTAAGGGTTAGCGTATCCCCGGAACTCATGACTACCGCACGCTCGATGGCGTTCTCCAACTCTCTTACATTCCCAGGCCATGAATAGGCTTTCATACATACAATCGCATCATCCTCAAGGAACCTTAAATCCTTTTGATTTTCTCTTGCGAACTTCTCTAAAAAGCCTGCAGCCAATTCCACGATATCTTCGGCCCGATCCCTCAAAGGAGGAATTGTTATCGGAAAAACATTCAGTCGATAAAAAAGATCCCCACGAAACCTTCCTTTGCTTATAAGGCTTTCAAGATCTTGGTGAGTAGCAGCTATTACCCTGACATCCACTTTGACTGATTGGTTTGAACCAACCTTTTCGATGACTTTATCTTGCAACACCCTGAGAAGCTTTACTTGAATTTCCGGACTGATGTCACCAATTTCATCCAGAAATATCGTGCCCCCATTGGCCGCTTCAAATCTACCGATTTTATCCTTAATTGCATTAGTAAACGCACCCTTGATGTGCCCAAACAATTCACTCTCAAGCACCCCCTGGGACAACGCCGCGCAGTGTACTTTTATCAGGGGTTTTGTTGCGCGAGGGCTCATTTCGTGGATCAACTGGGCCAAGACCTCTTTTCCGACTCCACTTTCCCCACGAACCAAAACAGCGGAATTCCCCGGTGCAACTTTTTGGGCCAGTTGAAAAACAGCCCTCATGGAATCACTGCCCCCAAACCTCCTGCCCAGGGAACCCCCATCATTATCCGATTTTGCACTTGAACCTGAATTGTCCACAGTTTCTGACGAGGCGATTATCGTTTCGACCGAAACTGGCTTTCGGGTGAGCTGCGTTTGAAGTGCCAAAATACGGTTTTGTTGTTCTGCGATTTTTTCAACTTTTGCCCTCAACTCCTCATTCAACTGGTTGATTAGCTGATGGCCTTCCGAACTTACAAACCCAAGCACTGTTAATTGGGCAAAAGCAGCACATAAGTTCAAATCGTCGATCGAAAAAATCCCCGAGTCTTTCACGCCCAGTAACAAAAATCCCCTCAAATCTTTTTCATGAAGCAACGGAACAACCACCTGCCCACCCAGGCCAAGTATTTCCTTGCGAACTCCCATCTCATGCGAGGAATTTAAAAACCCCACAAAATAGGATTCTCCAAGAGAAAGTCGTTTCACCAATTCCAAGGAGGATTCGACGAATCCCTTTCTAGGCGGCACTCCCAAGTGATCCACCAGGTTATAGCCACCTTCGGGAACAGACAAATAAACAGAGGCTTTTCGAACGCCTATGGTTTCAGATACCCCTAATAACAAACGCCTGGCAAGCTGCTTTGGATCGACAAGACCCTCAACCGCTTCACTCATTTTTCTAAATGTCAGATCTAGCTTTGTTTTCTCTTTCAGATACCTACGATCCAAAACCGATAAAATTCTGCCCCGCAATCGATCCAAAACCAAAATCAGAACCATGGCTGTTCCGCTCACCAACCCAACCTGAGAAAAAGTTGGGTGACTGATAAATTGCGTGCCTGCGATTAACATTAAAACAAAAACCAACCCGTAATAAACGAGTCCTGCTGTAAAACTGAATAAGAAAAATGAAAAACCGGAGGCAATTGCCTGATCAAGTTGCAGGAGTTTGTAGCGGGTGATACTTACTGAAAAAGATGCGGTAACAAAAAAAGAAGCAACAAACATTGGCCAGGTGGCGCCACCCTGACTAAACCCGGACGGATCCATTATCACAAGATATGCGGAATACACGATGGGAAACAAAGCCGCAACGCAGCCAAGCAAAATCCATTTAACCTGGTTTCTTTCAGTATTATCCGATGCTTTTCGATAAGAATCCAAAAGACAAATTATGCTTCCCAGAAACCAAATGACCGCGATTCCCAAAAAAAGAAAAATTTCCAGAAGCATTTCTTTTAAAATCAAATTCAACCCATCTGCAGTCACCATCTCCTCGCCACCAACCCACCGTATTCGGACATACCCCGAAATAAGCAAAACAAGGAACAGGCCAGGCACGCCATAAACAGTCCCCAAAACCGCCAAGGGATTTGATGAAAGAATCTTTTTCGTCTTTGGAAAAATCATGAAGAAATGGAGACTTACAGCAGGCAAAAATAACGCCGCCGACATAAACAAAAGCAAAAGCATCGGCTGGGTGGCAATTCTCCACCAATGGTACCCACCCAGATAAGCAATGAGAGAGACAATCCCGAGGACAAAAAACAACTTGGGTGCTCGTTCAAGCGGACGAAACCAAAAAATAAGGGCCCCCACGCACACCATTGCCATTTTCAATGCCAACCAAAGAAAAGATGGCATCATGTTGGCAACCGATGTTTTACCCAGCAAAAAAGATGCTTTAAAAAGCTTGCCGTTCGAAGGGCGTTTCCACTCTAAAACTACAACAGGAACACCTTTTTCCGCATCCTGAGGATTAAGCTGGTCGGTAACTATTAGCTCTCTCAAAAACTGAGGCCAACTCAGAATTGGTTTATTATTTAACGCATGAATAATATCTTTGGGCTCTGGAACTGGCTCGTTGTTATTGACTTGAAATTCCTTGTTAAAATAAACAACCTCCAATGAAAAAGCAGTTCGCACCCCAATATCTGGCACCGTCCAAGCGTAAAAAACTAATGAAAGTGAAATTGCTATGGCGGACACTAAACCAAGAATTGCAAGAACCCTGTTTTGGATTCTTGGGTCTCTTTGAAATGCCCAGAAAAAAAAACTTGCCTGTCGCACAATAAACCTTTTTATCAGTGAATGCTAAAATTTAATTGTAATTCAACAAATTTGTGATGGAACCCCCTAAAAATCAATTTTAACGAAAAATAACGAAACTCCTGAAAAGCACGAAAAAAGCATCGCCATTGTTCACTAAAAACAAACAATTATCATGTATTTTCAAAATATCAGCATCTTTGACTCTTAAGAAAGAATGAAATTTAGCGAAAATCGACAATTCCGAACATGAGTACGAATTGGCACTGTTTTTGCATTAATCAGAATATCTTTCAACTGATGAGGAATATTTCAGTGATAGCATCAAGTGCATGGAATAGCCATTTTGGTTTTGATTACAACTTAAATCCTAGTTCTAGCGAGTTCCTGAGTTTAAAAAAACACAGCGTCAAAGCTTGTGTTTGGGGTTCGGGTACGCCAATAGTTGTCCTTCCGGGACTTGCGGGTGGCATGGATCTACTTGCTCCATTTATTCATGAGCTGTCCAAAGATTTTCAGGTTTTTAGCTATCAATATCTCGGGGAGGAAAGTGGATTTACTTTCCGAAATGATTTTCATTTCAACGACTTAGTTGATGACCTTAATTCAATCTTGGGTTACTGGGGGCTAGAAAAGCCACATTTGTGCGGGCTGTCATTTGGAGGGGCACTTTCTTTAAACTTCGCTGCAAAATATCCAAACAAAATAGCTAGCCTTATTGTTCAAGGCGCAGGCGCATCCTACGAGCGTGGGATGGTTCAAAGGCTTGCTTCTCTGATTTTATCCCATTATCAACTACCCCACCACAACCCGTTGGTTAATCAGTTTTTCAGGCTATTTACTGGCGGACAAAAATTGGCAGACAGTCAA
>JBEGQX010000299.1:0-11233 GCA_041180805.1 Planctomycetota bacterium | reverse complement strand
TGTAGCCGATGAAAAATATAAAGGTCCAAAAGATGCTGACATCATTTGGCGCCTCGATATGATCAAGGATCTAAATGTTTTCCCGCACAACCTCGCGACTTGCTCACCATTAATTGTTGGTGATACATTGTTTGTGATCACCTCAAACGGGGTTGATGAAGGACATATCAACATTCCACAACCCGAGGCCCCCAGCTTTCTGGCAATTGATAAAAACACTGGCAAGGTCAAATGGTCCAGCAATCTACCTTCCAAAAACTTGGTAGAAGCCAAAAAATCTGGTGAAAAAGTTGAGATTAAGACCCTCATCAACCAGGGAAAACTTCTTATGCATGGACAATGGTCCAACCCGGTCTACGCCGAACCCAATGGCAAGCCGATGATTATTTTCCCAGGTGGAGACGGATGGATTTATTCCTTCAAACCAGACAATGGCGAACTTCTTTGGAAGTTTGATTGCAATCCTAAAAAGTCCACCTATGAATTGGGTGGCAAAGGCACCAGAAACGACTTTGTTTCCACTCCCGTGGTGTATGACAACAAGCTTTACATCGGTGTAGGGCAGGATCCTGAACACGATAAGGGCGTGGGACACTTGTGGTGCATTGATATCACCAAGGTGCCAGCAAATCCTGACAAAGACCTTTCACCTGCCAACGACAACTTTGATCCAAAAGCCCCGGAAAATAAGAATTCAGGCTTGGTATGGCACTATGGCGGAGCTGCTGATCAGGATTATGATCGCAATTATTACTTCGGAAGAACCATGAGCACTGTCGCTGTACACGATGGACTGCTCTACACAGCAGAATATGATGGATTCGTCCATTGCCTGGACGCCAAAACCGGCAAAAAACTATGGCAGCATGATATGGAAGCAGACACTTGGAGCTCCACTTATATTGTTGATGGCAAGGTCTTCATAGGAAATGAAAACGGAACCATGTTCGTTTTCGCTGCTCAAAAAGAGAAGAAATTGCTTAAGACGATAGAAATGAAAGGCAAAATCAGAGCAACCCCTGTTGTCACGAATGGCAACTTGTTCATGATTACCGAGAATCCTTGCAGGTTGTATTCCATATCGAAAAAGTAACCTGAACAATTACCGAATCTGCCAAAGGATTCCATCATGAAAAAGTACACCTTTGCCCTGCCGCTGATATTGGCGCCTGTTTTTGGAATCATGATTCAAGCAGCAGACTGGCCAATGCTTGGTGGTTCTCCCTCCAGAAATCTTGTGAACAATTCCGAGAAAAATCTTCCATCGGAATGGAGCGTGAAAAAAGACTCACGAAAGGGAGTTAAGTGGGCTGCAGATTTGGGTACGGTTTCTTATGGTGGACCGGTAGTTTCGAATGGATTGGTATTTGTTGGCACAAATAACGACCGGCCCAGAGACAAGTCCGCCATGGGTGACTTGGGTGTTGTCATGTGCTTCAAGGAATCGGATGGAACTTTTCTTTGGCAAATCACTCATGATAAGTTGCCCGAACCTGACCTGAATGACTGGCCCAAGCAGGGTGTTGGGTCAACTCCTTCCGTGGATGGCAACAAAATCTATTATGTTAGCAATAAAGCTGAACTGGTTTGTGCATCTACCGAAAAAGCATCTGGAAAAAACCAACCTGAAATTCTTTGGAAACTGGACATGGTCAAAGACCTTGGCATTTTTCCATGCTTTTTGGCAATTGGTTCTCCTTTGGTTCTAGGTAACCATGTATTTGTTGTTACTGGAAACGGTGTGCATCCTGAAAAGCATGAGTTACCTGCGCCTAATGCTCCCAGCTTTATTGCAGTAGACAAAATTAGTGGAAAATTGGCTTGGAAAAGCAGCCATCCAGGAAAAAACATTATGGAAGGCCAATGGTCTAACCCTGCGGCTATTTCCACGCCAGGCAAAGAACAGGTGATTTTCCCTGGTGGTGATGGATGGATTTATTCATTCAAACCAGACAATGGCGAACTTCTTTGGAAGTTCGATTGTAATCCCAAAGGAACAGAATTTAAGCCGGGTGGCCGAGGCAACCGCAGTTATATTATGGCAACCCCTGTTGTTCATGATGGCAAAGTATACATTGGAACTGGAAACAATCCGGATGATGGCCCCGGTGAAGGGCATTTTTGGTGCATAGACGCTCTTAAAAACCCCGCCAATACGGACAAGGATTTAAGCCCTAAAAACAATAACTTTGATCCCAAGTCCGACGAAAACAAGAATTCTGGCTTGGTTTGGCATTATGGTGGCAAAATTACTCCAAAGCCAGATCAGGGTAGGGAGATTCACTTCGGAAGAACTCTGAGCACCCCGGCAATAGCCGATGGATTGATCTATCTTGCCGAATTGGATGGCTATTTACACTGCTTGGATGCGGCCACGGGTCAAAAATTCTGGGATCATGACCTAAGGGATGGAACATGGGCTTCCCCACTTCTTGCGGATGGCAAGCTCTACATAGGAACAGATAGTGGTGATCTCTACATATTTCCTCATGGAAAAAAGAAGGGTGAGCCCACTAAAGTAGAAATGGATCAACCAATCAAGGGACCGGTGGTTGCTGCCAATGGGGTTTTGTTCATAAACACAGGTACCACACTTTTTGCAATTTCTGGGAAATAAAAAGGAAAACGAGGCCAACAGTGTCTGACACCAAGTCATTGAATCAGAAAATCAAAGAAGCCAAGGACCAGCTTGATGCACAAGTCAGGGAAGTAGTGCAATGGCATTTCCACCCGGATACTGGAACTCCTTTCTGGTTGGATAAAGCTAAGGAATACAAATTTAATCCTTTGAAAGATGTTAATTGTTTCGAAGACTTGAAACTTTTCGGAACTTTCGAGGACGAATGGCTTCGCGGAGGCCCGGTTCAACGTTGGGTTCCCAGGGGATTCGCTGGCAAGCCAATCTTTGTTTTTGAAACTGGCGGTACTACAGGGTTGCCTAAAACTCGAGTTGTTATTGATGACTTCCGGATCGATTACGAAATGATGTCCCACACCCTTCCCGACAAATATTTTCCCAAGGGAAGCAATTGGCTGATGCTTGGGCCTTCTGGTCCTAGAAGATTGCGTCTCGCCATTGAACATCTTGCACAATACAGAGGTGGCATTTCGTTTTGTATTGACCTTGATCCCCGATGGGTTGTAAAGCTCATCAAAATGAAAAATTTCGAACAGGCAAACCTCTACAAAGAGCACTGCATAGACCAAGCAATCACAATTCTTGCGGGTGGACATGACATTAAGTGCATGTTTACCACGCCAAAACTTTTGGCAGCTTTTGATGAGGCTCTTCGTTCCGGCAAATTGGAAGAAAAATACCGACAGCTCGGCAAGAAAGTTCCCTCAGGTGGGCTGCGCTCCATCAAGGCTGCCGGAATAACAGGCATTTTTTCCGGTGGCACCGAGTTCACCCCGCAATTTACCAGGGAAGCTTACGAAGAAATGCTTGATAACGGCGAAGTATTCATGACACCCACATATGGCAATACTCTGATGGGACTTGCGTGCTCCAAGCCGATAGGGCCTGATGATGGATTCAAGATCAGCTATTATGCCCCACAACCCAGGGCGGCAATTCAGGTTGTTGAGCCCAAAAACTACGAGAAAACCGTTGATTATGGTCAAACTGGAAGAGTGTTATTGACGACTTTAACCAAGGAATTCTTTGTTCCCAGATTCCCTGAACGGGATGAAGGTGAAAGAGAAGCTCCTTTTGAAAAATACCCTTGGGATGGTGTTAGCGGCGTAAGGCCGTTCAGTGAACTCGCTTCCACCACGGTAGTGGGTGTTTACTAAAAAATCAATTTAGGTATCAATCATCATGATCCAGATTCCCGCATTAAGACTTGGCAAGCCATACACAAGCCTTGCCAAGGTTCAAATTGTTCACCACGTTACTGGCGAACCAGTGGCCGAAATCAGTCAAATAAATGGCAGCCAGATAATTCGAGATGTTTCGAAAATGCTGGACGCCAGGAATGAGCTTGCAGCTATACCGATTGCCAAGCTCCATGCAATGGTAAAGCAAGCAGGTAAAATTTTTGCTGAAGACACTCTTCCTTGCGGAGATTCCTCGCAATCGTTTGATGATTATATCCGTTGCCTTTCCGCAACCACTGGATCTCCGATGGTGTTTTGTCGAAGAAACGCCCAGAAGGTTCAGTATGTTCTGGAAAACATCGACACTGTCCTTGGTGGGTTAACCAGAGGTCTTGATTTATCCGTTCTTGACACAGGTTACGGCACTCACGATGGTAGGACGGTATGCTTTGTTCCCACCTGTGAGTCTTTTGGCGCTATTTTGCCTAGTAACTCCCCCGGAGTTCACTCCCTTTGGGCGCCAACTGTTGCTTTGAAAATGCCCATGGTTTTGAAGCCTGGCAGGGAAGAACCCTGGACACCGTTTCGGGTTATTCAAGCCATGCTAAAAGCAGGTATTCCAGCTTCCGCATTGAATTTCTGTCCGACAGATCATGCGGGTGCCGGCGAAATCCTTCGAGCATGCGGAAGAAGCATGCTTTTTGGCGATAGCACCACCACAGATCCTTACAAGAATGATCACCGGGTTGAATTGCACGGTCCTGGTTTCAGCAAGGTGATTATTGGTGAAGACAGGGTTAAACACTGGAAAGACTATATTGATGTAATCGCAGACTCTATTGCTGCGAATGGGGGCCGTGCTTGTGTCAACGCCTCCGCAGTATGGACTCCATCTCATGGCAAAGAAATAGCTCAGGCCCTTTCTGAAAAACTTGCGAAAATCAAGGCCAGGCCATGGGATGATCCAAATGCAGAGGTTTCCGCATTTGCCAATCCTGACATTCCTGATCGCATTTCTGGCATGATCGATAATTTGCTTAAAACACCCGGGGCAACCGATGTGACCGAACAAGTTCGAGGAACACCACGCCTTGTGAAAGAGGGAAGATGTGGATGGCTTCTTCCTGCCATCATTTTATGTGAATCTCATGATCACCCTCTGGCAAACAAGGAATTTCTGTTCCCTTACGCAAGTGTGGTTGAGTGCCCTCAATCTGATATGTTAAAATTAATTGGTCCAACTCTAGTTGCGACAGCTATCACGGAAGACCCGGCATTTTGCAAGGAATTGCTAAATTGCACGCACATAGACAGATTGAACATGGGACCACTTCCCACGAACCGCTTAACCTGGGATCAACCCCATGAAGGCAACTTATTTACACACCTCTACAAGCAAAGAGCCTTCCAAAAAGGATCATTCTGAGGTGAAGTCCTTTGATTACACCCCTCTAAACAGGGTTGTTTTTGGTAGCGGTTCCATACAGCAACTGGGAAAGATTTGCGCGGAGTTCAGTGCGAAAAATGTCCTATTGGTTTCAGATCCCGGGATAGTTCGAGCAGGGCACACCGAAAAAGCTATCAAAATTCTTGACGATGCTGGTATTAAGCATCTTCTTTTCACAGATGTTGAAGAAAACCCTGAAGAACACCACGTTATTCGGGGAACCAAATTCCTTAATGGAAAGCAAATCGACCTGATCATCGCGTTAGGCGGTGGTAGTTCCATGGACTGTGCCAAGGGAATTAACTTTCTCCTCACTAATGGCGGCAAAATGCGGGATTATCAAGGGATTGGGTTGGCCAAAAAACCCATGCTCCCTTCCATTGGTATTCCCACAACTTCTGGTACCGGAAGTGAAGCCCAATCTTTTGCGCTTATCACCGATTCAAGCACGCATCTTAAAATGGCCTGTGGAGACAAAAAGGCGGCTTTTAAAGTTTGCATTCTTGACCCTGAACTAACGGTTTCACAACCTAGGATCATCACCGCCGCCACTGGAATAGACGCAGTCGCACACGCCCTTGAGTCTTATGTTTCTAAAAAACATACCGTAATCTCCCAGACTTTTGCCCGTCAGGCGTGGCAATTGCTGTCGCGAAATTTCCCCACCGTTCTTTCTTCTCCCACAGATATTATCGCAAGAGGCCATATGCAACTAGGGGCGCATTTGGCAGGTTGCTCAATCGAAAATTCCATGCTGGGAGTTTGCCATTCCTGCGCAAATCCGCTTACTGCCCATTATGGGATTCCGCACGGTATCGCTATCGGAATACTATTACCCCATGTTCTAAAGTTTAATGCCAAGGTATGTGATAATCTTTATGCGGATCTGGCCTCCGATTTAAACGAAAACAGTGATGAAATATCCCCAGGGCATTTTCTTGCGGAAAAGGTGAAAGAGTTTACATCCTTAGCGGGACTGCCAGCAAATTTGCATGAATGCGGAGTCTCGCACGGAATTCTCGATCTTTTAGCCGAGGAGGCATCCGAGCAATGGACCGCCAAATTCAATCCACGGGAAGTTTCCCAACGCGAAATTCTGGAATTATATCACGAAGCAATGCATTGATTTTTTTATCTCTCTCGCTCGCTTTATTGGCATATTTCACACTGTTTTCACCGTCCTCTTACTCCCAATCACCCGATAAAAATCAGGATGACTGGCTGTTGTTTCGCGGGGATTCCGCGCAAACGGGTTTCTTAAAAAAAAGTATAGCTCTTCCCCTGGAGGTTAAATGGAAATTTTCCTGCAAGGATGCAATTGAGGGGACAGCTTCTTGCGCCAAAGGCAAGGTGATTTTTGGCTGCATGGATGAAAAGGTTTATTGTCTGGATGAAAACACCGGAAAGGAAATATGGAGCACCAAGGCCGGACCAATAAAAGCCACGCCAAGCATATTAAATAACTTCATTTACATTGGTGATATGGATGGTGGATTCCATTCGTTAAATCTTGAAAATGGCAAGTCCGCCTGGACCTTCAAAACCAATGGCGAAATATCCGGTGGAGCGAATTTTCATGAGAACCAGATTTTAATAGGCAGTCAGGATGAACACCTTTACTGCCTCGACCAGAATGGCAAGGAAGTCTGGAAATTCAAAATGGATGGTCCGTTCTTTGGTTCTTGTGCGATAAAAGAAGGCAAAACCTTTGCAGCGGGTTGTGACAGCACATTACATGTGATAGATGCAAAAACCGGCAAAGAACTTTCCTCCCTTGACCTTGGAGGACAAACTGGCGCCACTGCCGCTGTTTCTGGCCATGAACTATTCGTGGGAACAATGTCCAATAATGTCCTTGGCATAGATTGGAAAAGCCCCAAAATCACTTGGAATTATCAACCAGAAAAGCGCGCACAACCCTTCTTCAGTTCTTGCGCAATCACGGACACCCTTATTATCGTAGGGGGACGAGACAGAAAACTGCACGCAATCAATCGGAAGGACGGAAAGGAAAGATGGTCCATTTTGACAGATGGAAAAATTGATTCATCGCCTTTGGTTATGAATGAGACTGTCGTATTTGGCTCTTTCGATGGAAACCTTTATCTTGCGAATCTTTCAGATGGGAAAATATTGCAAAAAATCAATCTTGGGGGAGAAATCGCCGGCTCACCTATTTTTTGCAGGGATGGCATTTTCATAGGAACTCTCAAAGGAGACCTTTACAAACTCGTTCCAAAGCAACCGTGACAAGTCCAATCGGGGTTGCCCCAAATTGCCCAAATGGTTACCATCCAAAATCAGATTTGGATTCAAAGCATGCCAAGGAAGGTAAGGCTTAAGTGGTTGTATCTACTTTTGAAATAGCCAAAATGGTGGAAGGTAAATTAGTTGGCGATGATACCATTAAGGTTTCCACCGCCACAAGTCTTACAAACGCAACAAGTTCTTCCATAACATTTGTTGAAAACCCAAAATACAACAGACAATTCCTTGATTCTGATTCCAAAGTGGCGATTGTTCAGGAAGAAATTCCCTCCTGCAATAAGACACAAATCATTGTAAAAGATGCTTTGCAGGCTTTCATAAAAATTGCACTATATATGAAACCGCCCCTTCCAGATTACCCCAATGGTGTATCCCCAATGGCACAAATTGGCGAGGGGGTAAAGCTTGGCAACGGTTGCACAATCATGGCCTTCGCCAGAATTGGAGAGGGAACCATCATTGGTGATAATTGCACCATTCATTCAGGTGCGGTGATTGGCCGCAAGTGCAAAATTGGAAACAACTGTACTATTTTTCCAAACGTTGTTTTTTACGATGAGTGCATTGCAGGCAATGAAGTCATCATTCACGCGAATGCAGTGATTGGTGCGGATGGATTCGGTTATCGCCTGACCGATGGAAAACATATCAAAGTACCCCAATTGGGAAATGTTGTACTGCAAGACTGCGTCGAAATAGGCGCCTGCACCACCATAGATCGAAGCACTTTTGGAACAACTCTTATTGGGGAGGGAAGCAAAATCGACAACCTTGTGCAAATTGGCCACAACTGCCAGATTGGTAAGCACAACCTATTTGTCAGCCAGGTTGGGATAGCCGGGTCTTGTTCTACGGGCGATTATGTTGTTATTGCAGGGCAGGCTGGACTGGCAGACCATTTAAACATTGGTGAAAGGGTGGTTATTGGGGCACGTTCAGGACTAATGAGAGATGTTACTGCGGGTGAAAAGCTACTTGGTGCTCCAGCAAGACCTGAAAGAGATGAAAAAAAGATTTTGCTAAGCCTCGAAAAACTCCCGGAACTGTGCAAGGATGTCAAAAAACTCAAACAAGCATTAAAATTATCCGATTAAAATCTGGCCATGGAAAACGCCGTTCATCCCACAACTTTGCCTTTTGTAAAACCTGACACCAACATTCCCATTGGTTTAATAGCTGGTTACGGAACTTTCCCGTTAGTTTTTGCCCAATCCGCACGCAACCTTGGATATAAAGTTTCCTGCGCAGCCTTGAAAGATATGGCGTCGGAGGAATTAAAACCTCATGTTCATGATTTTTATTGGTGTGGCGCGGCCAAAATGGGAAAAATGATCCGGTATTTCAAAAATCAGGGCGTGCATCAGGTGGTAATGGCGGGAAAATTCCACAAATCAAACATCATCTATAAGCCTTGGAAGATTTTCAATCTTTTGCCAGACTTCCGAACCATTCTATTTTGGTATATGCGCAACCGAAAAGACAACAAGGATGACACCCTTCTACTTTCTGTCATTGCCGAATTTAACAGGGATGGTTTGGAATTTGCCTCCGCATTGGACTTTTGTCCGGAGATTCTCGTGAAACCAGGATTACTCACCAGCCGTAAACTTTCTGTGCAGGAAAATAAAGACATTGCATTTGGATGGCCCATAGCACGGGAGATGGGTAGGCTTGATATAGGACAAAGCATTGTTATCAAAGATCTTTCTGTACTGGCAGTAGAGGCCGTTGAAGGAACCGACAAAAATATCCTAAGGGCAGGGGAATTATGTAAAGCCGGCGGTTTTGTGGTCGTAAAGGTGGCGAAACCAAATCAGGATCGTAGGTTTGATGTTCCCACCATTGGGACTGGAACTATCGAATCTATCCACAAAGCAAAGGGCAAGGTTCTCGCAATTGAAGCCGGCCAAACCATTATTCTGGATGAGCAAAAAACCATCGATTTAGCGAACAGCTACGGAATTTCCATCATTTCATTGACGGATGAGAGTATTGCAAACCTTTTGAGTTCTTGAAATCGGCCGAAAACCATCGCTTTTGCGACATTTTGCTCATAAGATAGCCTATTCAGAAGTGAAAAGGATCTACAGAGAATGGGCGTTTTTTCCTTCGAATTACCCGATGAACTTGAAGCAGCCAGCATCAAGGAATTCTCGAATTCCTATTTGTCAGGTGGCCCTGACACCATGCCTTTCTATTCAAAGTCTTGCATCCATGGGAAAAATCTTGTCGTGGAACGGGAGGAACCTGAATCCGCCCTGATTAATTGCCACTGGTCGGTAGGTGATTTTGGACAATTCTTCTGCACTTCCTCCACCCTGATGCTTAAAGAAACTCCATACAAACTGCTCGTGGAGTTGGCACGCGGCAAAATCAACCAGCTTCGGTCCTACATGGCGGATTGGGGAATGGGTGGATTGAAAATCCCGGAATATCTTCAAGCCGCCGCCAGGAAAGCGACATTAGAATTTGGCAAATGCTTCCAAGAGACGCAAAAAATCAAAATCAACTACCAGGCCCAAAAAAGCTTGGAACTTGCATACGAAGCATCAGGCATTCTTATGCAAGAATACATGTCCCAAATCTTCGCCCTTCGACATTCTGACAATCAACCCATCGAATCAGGAATTACAGGTCGAGTTTCCAACCCCCTCAACAAAGCCACTACCAGCTTTTATTCACAGGCCTTCAATCACGCCCAAGCAGGCTTTAACTGGAAACGCATTGAAATATCACAAGGCGAATTTAATTGGGTTGAATCGGATAGTATCGTTGAATCCTGCCTTGAAACTGGCATGGAGGTTATTGGCGGGCCTGTTCTGAACGGCATCGAAGAAGCTCTACCAGATTGGCTTGTTCAATCCGCCATGAACTCAAACCAAATTGCCACAGCAATGGTTAAGTTCCTTGATGCTGTAATCCGAAGATATCAGACAAAAGTTCACCGCTGGATAGTATGCAGCAACCTGAACTCCGCAACATTCCTTGACCTTAACGATGAGACGCTTTTTCGCATATGCAGCAAGCTTGCAGAGACCGCAAAACAGATCAATAACTCCTTGGAAACCATTATTGGGATTGGAGTCCCCTGGGGATCATACATTGGCCAGGAACGCAGGGATTTTTCCCCATTCACTTTTGCCGATAATATTTGCCGGGCAGGACTGAACCTTGCCGCTCTGGACATTGAAATTATCATGGGATCAGGAAACGCTGGTTCTTACTGTAGAGACCTTTTGGAAACCTCAAGAATCCTTGACCTTTATGCCCTCATCGGTATGCCTTTAACGGTTACTCTTGGCTACCCTTCTGCTGTACAGACAAAATCCTTCAAGGGCACATGGCATGGTGCTCCAACCCAACAAACCCAAGCAGATTGGGCTACCAATTTTTCGGCGTTAGCCTTAAGCAAACGCTATATTCAATCCATCCAATGGGTTGATTTTCAAGATTCCGCTTTCACGCCATATCCAGATTGCGGTTTGGTGAATCTAGATGGTTCCCCAAAGGAAAGCTTGGCCAAAATCCACCAAATTCGAACCAAGCATCTAAGATAAAAGCCTCCCGAATTCGGAAGGCTTTTAAAATTAAACACGCTAAATTAACGATAGAATCAGGCTTCAGGCGGGGCTTTATCAATACCTGCATTTTTGGCACCAACCAAAGCCTTTTCCTCTTCCTCGTTAAAGCAATCAAAGG
>JBEGQX010000298.1:0-8545 GCA_041180805.1 Planctomycetota bacterium | reverse complement strand
GCGAATTTCTGGAGCTTGAATGATCCGGAACCAGGGAATCACCTCGCGAAGGCAATTTCTCTCCACCATGGGAAATGGATTTGGCGCACTTGCCCTGGGTTCCATGCTGGCCAAAGATGTTTGCGCCTCTGACCTTGACATTACCGAGGATCCCCTAAGGCATATCCCTTCCAAGGTTCGAAGCATTGTGTGGTTTTTCTTGGACGGTGGCCCAAGCCACATCGACTTATTCGATCCCAAGCCAGCGCTGGACAAACTGGCAGGCAAACCGCTCCCTTCCAGTTTCCCCAGACCCCAGACAGCCATGGGCATCACGGCTAACACCCCGCTATTGGCATCGAAAAGGAAATTCAAACAGCATGGAAAATCCGGCATATGGATGAGTGACTGGCTGCCCAATCTTGCCCGCCATGCCGATGATATGGCGGTGTTAAGGTCTTGCGTGGGCGAGGGGCTTACCCATGTTGCCGGTGTGCTTCAGATGAATACTTGCAGCACCCTGCCGGGCCGGCCTTCCCTGGGTGCTTGGTCTGTGTACGGCCTTGGCAATGAGTGCGATGACCTGCCATCGTTTGTGGTACTTTCTGACCGTCGGGGTGATGTTCCCGGAGGCAGTCGCAATTGGGGCAGTGGCTTTATTCCCGCCGCGTATCAGGGAACAAGGTTTCTGGAAGGCCCCGAGCCGGTTCTGTTTCACGCACCGCCACCGCAGGTGGCTCCCTCCCGTCAGCGCAGGAAACTGGATTACCTGAAATGGATGAACGAGCGCCGCAAGAACGATTCCATGGCTGCGGATCGGTTGGAGGCCCGGATTGCAAGCTATGAACTTGCTTGGAAGATGCAAACCAGCATCCCGCAGGTGGTGGATCTTTCCCGTGAGACCAAAGAGACCCAAAACCTGTACGGGATAGAGAATGAAACCACGGGTCAGGCTGCGAAGGCCTGTCTGCTTGCGCGCAGGCTGGTGGAACGAGGCGTGCGTTTCATCCAGGTGTATCTGGGAAGTGGCAGTAGCTGGGATGCGCATTCGGATCTGGAAGGCAATCATTCCGGTTTGTGCAGGGAAACCGATCAGCCGGTGGCGGCATTCCTGACAGACCTTAAACGCCGGGGCCTTCTGGATGAAACTCTTGTGATCTGGGGAGGCGAGTTTGGCCGGACGCCCATGAGCGAAAGTGGTGACGGCCGGGATCACAATCCTTATGGCTTTACCATGTGGTTTGCAGGTGCGGGCGTAAAAGCCGGCAGTGTGGTGGGCAGCACCGATGAAATTGGCCTTTATGCCGTGGACAGACCGGCCCCCATCAAGGATATCCATGCCACCATTCTTCGCATGGCCGGCCTGGAAAATGATCTTCTCACCTTCAGGCACAACGGCCGTGACGAACGCGCCACCATCACGGATGCCACGGTTGTCGAGGAACTTCTCGGCTGAGAAATTTCTCAGACCGAGGCCAGTCCCATTTGCGTGGCTTTTTCCACCATCATCAGGGTGACACCGGATCGAAATTCATTGGCGATAGCCCCGTTGCCTTTCACATAAGCGGTGAAGCGAATCTCAATTCCACGGTCTGTCAGACCGTGGATCACCACTTCCGAGCGTTTGTGGTCATGACCATCCATCCCCTGAATCCAGGAATCGATCTGGTTTCTAAGTTCCAGCACGGATGCAGGGTTCGAATTGACAGGAACCGTAAAAGAACCATGTACCCTTCGATGGGTTCGCAGGCCAAGATTATCAATGGTGCCACCGGCAAGGTTGCTGTTGGGGATGATGATGATGGAATCTTCCTTGGTTTTAAGCCGGGTGCTGCGAAAGCCCACAGACTGCACGGTACCTTCAACACCACCCATCTGGATCAGGTCGCCCACGCTGAAAGTTCGGTCGCCAATAAGGAGCATGGTGGCAAAGAGATTCTTCAGGGAATCCTGTGCTGCCAGTGAAATGGCAAGGCCCGCCACACCAAGGCCAGCAAGGAACCTTCCCATCAACGCACCATCATCAAAGCAGGATACCACATAGATCAGCGAGCCAAGGATGATGAAGGTCTTGACCAGCTTGGAAAGGAAAGGCAAAAGAAGGTCTTGGAAACCCCTTACGGTGCCTTCTTCCCGGGTGTGATCCGAGATCAGAAGGATCATGTCTATTAGGCCGAAACCGCCCCAAACCGCGGCTGCTCCGAGCAGAAGGTCATCGAACGAATACACGGTGGATGCCAAATCCATGGGAAGGTCCAGGTATCCCAGTAGCAACAGGCTTAGACTTATGGTGAAGAACCCACTGATCTGGAAAAGATAAAAGGCGCCCTTTTTTCGGGTGGATTCCTCTGTGATGGAGAACCAGTAAAAAACAAAGGACATAAGGATTCTTCCAAACAGCTTGTAAAACGCAAAGAGGATCATCATCAGGACGCCAAGGATCATCCATTGCCAGATTTCCAGCGGGCCGAATGTTTCCCCCAGACTTTTTGGCATGAGCATGCGCGTTCGAATTCCGGGGGCCACCCACCAGGAAGGCAAAGTGACAATGTATTTCTGGTTGAGCAATAGTGGATCAACGGGCAAATCGATCATTTTCTTCATGCTCTCGTCTAATTGGGCGATGGTGGAATTGCTGAAGCGCCAGCCCTGGTTTGCCATGTCTTGCCTGCGGGCAAGCATGATCCTGCCCAGGGGGCCGCGATGCCAAAGGTATCTGGGGCCATCCGATTCGCTGGGTAATTCATGGAAATAAACCCTGCCGATTCGATCGATAAGTGCTTTTAATTTCACGGCCAGAATTGGACCCATGTTGGCGCGCGACGAAAGCGGAATATCGCTAAGATCCAGGCATTCCGCGGCTTCCGCCAATCTTCCATCATTCACAGCCCTGAGAAATGTACTGAAGGTTTCCCGGGGTGACGCACGACCGGATAGGTGATCTCCAAGCCCCCTTTCTGCGGGGGTAAGGCTTTCATGCATGGCTGGAAGACGCGCCACCGAATCGTCGCTGAAACCCCATCTTCCGTCCGCTCTCCGCACCAGCTTGATCTTGATGGCCTTGTCCGAAAGCACAACCATGGGTGCGGTGTAATGATCATCCAGTTCGCTGATGCCCAGCTTCACCTTGCGCAGCAGGACCTCCATTTTTTCGGCAAGTTTGGAACCTAATCGGGCTTTCTCGTCATCCGAAAGGTTGGATAGGTCAAGAAAATCCGTGGCTTTTTCCAGCATCTTGTCATCATTTTCCGCTTCATCCATGGTCTTCAAAAAAGCCTGGATCATTTTCTTGGGGGATGAGAATTCAGGGCTCATTCCCTTGGGAGGTTCTTTCTCAAAGCTGGAATGGTCGGGGGTGCGAATGACATTTCCAATGATGATCCATTTGTCATTTACAGGTCGGTTTTTCACCGCTTCCCAAAGCTGGTAGATTTGGGCGACAGTGATCTGATTGAATTGCCATCGATCGGGCATATTTTCCTGCCGAATTCGTTCAGAAACCACGAATCCTTCTTTGCCGCTGTACCATACATAGGGTGGTCGCAGCGGATCCACGGGGATATCCTGCAGATACACATAGCCAAGCCGTTGGATGCAGGCGCCAAGCAGCCAGGCAAGGCGTTGCCCCTCCAGGCGTCTTTTACTGGGGGCTATCCCCCGAAGATCCAGGCACTGGGCGGCAGTTTCAAAGTCGCCCGCAACACATCGGGCCAGAAATGTTGTGGTAAGGTCTGTGGGATCACTTAGGCCTTCTACAAGTTGCGATTTCTGGGTTAATTGCGGCTTGATTCTTTCAAAGGCCGCAAGATATGTCCGTGGTAAATGAACCATGGTCGCCCGGCTGAATTTCCAGGTGCCATCGTTCACCTGTTCCAGAACAAGTTCGATATCCTTTTCCTTGTAAAGGATGGAGGTTTTGTTTTCCTGGGTTGAAACAGCGTTAATGAACGAAGGGGAGAAAAAATCCAGAATCTCAGCCATTAAAATCACCAGTTTGGATTTTTCTGCAACAGTCAGATAGGGCGGGAAATCCATGCAATCTCGTGCCACTTCCATGGCACCGGGAATTTGTTTTTTAACAGCGTCTATGGCGAAACAGAATGTCTCTATGGTTTCCACTGGTTTGGATCTGGAATTGGGCATGGGTGGTATGGTTTTGTTTTGGGCAAAAGCGCAAAGACAAAGCATGAAAAAGGCTGCAAGACTAATTAGATGATGCATGGAAAGGCCCCCGTGGAATTAGACTCTAGGCTACCAATATTTAAAAAGTGTTCAATTGTTTGCGAGCAATAAAAAAGCCCCGGCTTACACCGGGGCTAAAATCTAAAAGATTTCAGTATTAATTGATTTCATTACCATTAATTACCTGACCATCCTCGATTCCGCAAAGATAGAGCCAAGTGTTTGGATTGATGTTCATGTTAATCGAATGGACAGAACCATCGCAGAAAACGGTGGTTAAAGTAGTATGAATTGTCCCGAAAATACTTCCACAGGTACCAACTGCACCATGTGGTTGAGGGGGATAAATTGGATTTGTAGAAGCGGTGCCTCGAACAAAACAAATAGTGTCGTTATCCCATCCGTCCACCCAGCCTTGATCGTCATTACAATCGGAAGTTGTGGAGGCCGCTTTAAGATTTAAATATTTTTCCCCAACTAACAAAGTGTTTGAGGTGCCATCCTTGATGTTTGAAAGTTTAATCGTTTTTGTGGATTGGTTATTCCCGGCAGAATCTTTTGGAGATGGAACAAGAGGGCCATCTAGGCTATTGCCTGCAGATGTGAAATTTCCCCATGTTCCCCAAGTGCCGCCATTGCCAACATAATCCATCTGGGCACGATCCCCATTGGGAACTGATTGCGTATAAGGGAATTTTGTGGGGCCACGCAGGGAAGGGCAAAGCATCATAGTAAGTGAGGTTCCCGCCACAGTGGCTGAACTAGGGTGTTCCCACAAAGCCCTTTGTTCCATGTAGGGTAAAATCTGGTAGGCCCATCCCCAAGTCTGTGTTTGATAATCTGCAGGCATGGAACCATTCATAATGCGGTCGGAACTCCAAGCCAATCCACCGGAAGGAAATACCCCTAACTGATCATGGTGAACTTGCATGGCAAGGCCACATTGCTTCAGGTTGTTTCCACAACGCATTTTGTTGGCAGCCTCGCGTACTTTTTGTACTGCTGGCAATAGAAGTCCGATCAGAATCGCGATGATCGCAATCACCACCAGGAGTTCAATCAGCGTGAACCCCTTTCTTTTAACCACAACATTCATGTTCAACTCCAAAAAAGAAAGAATTAAAAAGGTAGTTTGTAGCCATCGGGGAATTTTGCCTCCCGAAGTTCAGCATCGGTTAGTTGAGTGATACCGTTGCGACCTCGCAGAACATAGCGTTTGCCATCCTTACCGAATTTTTCAAAAGCAACCACGGGGATTTCATTAGCGGTGGCTTTCAGCATTTGCAGCTTTACCCCGTAGACAATGATGAACTCATGCCCATCATTGGGGGATTTCAGTATTTCTTCCGGCTTGCCAAAACCTTTCAAGGCAGCAACTAATTCCGCCTTTTGCTGGGGGGGTGGGGCTATACGAATGTAAGCATTGCCGATCTTTTCCAAAGCGAGATAAGTTGGGTCGGTTGGCAGTGAGGATTCTTTTGGGGAACCACCACACCCCGTTAGGGCCAACGCAAAGAGTACCAGCAGAGTGGAAGTGAGCTTGGAAAATGGCACAGCAAAGCTCCCAAATCAAATTTATGAGAAGATTACATGAATTTTATCGGATTGCAAATGTTGTTGGGAACACAAAAATGGAAGTTATACACCATTTTTCATGAATTGATTTCATAGTACCGAGAATGCTCCTTGGATAGGTAAACCTTTGCCGGGCTGGGTTTCTTGTGGTAATTCAATGAAATGTCACAATTGATGTATTCGAACAAATGGTTGGTATTGCTTGCTGGATTTCTGGGATGGATGGGTGCCGGGGTGCAAATTTCCCTATTCCCCCTGATCGGCAGAACCATGCTTACGGATCTTTTTACATCCATAGCAGACCCTTTTTCACGCGAAAAACAGGTCGCCATGTGGTTTTCCTGGTTTGTCACATCTTTTCTTTTTGGTGCTGCACTGGGTGGATGGGTTTTTGGTATTCTTGGGGACCGGTTGGGCAGAAAAACCTCCCTGGCTTTTTCGGTAGCCTGCTATTCTCTTGGCACACTGGGTGGATACTTCTTTTCCAAGCCAGAAGTCCTTTTATGCCTTCGATTTCTGGCCTGCATGGGTGTGGGTGGAACCTGGCCAAATGCGGTGGCTTTAGTGACCGAGGCCTGGCAAGGTGCCAGCAAAGCCTGGATTTCAGGCTGGCTGGGTGCAGCAGCTAATTTTGGCTTTGTACTTCTGGGGATCATTGCCTACTTTGTACCGGTTACGGTGGATGGCTGGCGTTGGATTATCCTTGTTGCCAGTACGCCCATCTTTCTTTCTGCTTTCATATTTTTACTGGTTCCTGAATCTGCAAGCTGGAAGGAAAAACGGTACAGCGCAGGCTCTGCCACTGAATCTATCTGGAAAAAACCGTGGATTTCGCGAACCATTTTGGGAATAGCACTTGGGGCTGTGCCAACAGTGGGAACCGCAGTCAGTGCGGCATGGTTGATCCCTTGGGCAGATTCCGTTTCCCAGACCAAGGGCAGGGATGCCAAGGGGGACCCCCGGGTGAAAGCATGGACACAAATAACCCGTTCTTCTGGGGCGATTGTTGGAAGCCTGTTTGGGGGCTGGCTTGCCAGTATGGTAGGTAGGCGACTTAGTTATTTTTGCATAAGCCTTCTGGCTTTGCTGACAAGTGAATACATTTTTCTTTTTCTTACCCCGGATCATCCCTGGTTTTCCACCTGGGTTTTTATTGTGGGGGTTGTTGGCGTGACTTATTTTGGATGGCTACCTTTGTATTTACCCGAGTTGTTCCCCACCGCGGTTCGCGCCACCGGGATTGGAGTAGCTTTTAATTTTGGAAGGATTGTGGCTGGCTTTTTTGCGTTGGGCTCCACATTGCTTGTAAGTTGGTTTGGAGGGGATTACGCAAGGATTGGCGCTGTGACCAGCCTTGTGTTTGGACTTGGGCTGTTTATCATTTTGTTTGCACCGGATACCTCGCAAACTTCCACGGAGAAAGCTGCTTGAACCATATTGGCGTGATCGGACTTGGGTTGTTAGGTTCCGCGATAGCCAGCCGCTTATCGCCAGGGAACCAGCAGCTTCACGGATTTGATATCGACCCGGCAAAAAGAGAATGTGCGATTTTCCAGGGGGTTTCATGCCATATATCTGCCATGGAAGTAGCCCGATTGGCCGATATGATCATTCTTTCCCTGCCGGAAGACCGTCATGTGGATGAAGTTCTCGCTATTATCAGGCCATCTTTGAAACCCCATTGCATCATTTTGGATACAACCACGGGTGACCCTGAGTGTTGTGAAAGACGATCGAAGGATTTATCGGCATTGGGTGTGTCTTATCTGGATTGCACGGTTGCTGGTTCAAGCGAATTGCTTAGGGAAGGCAAAGCTTTGCTTTTTGTGGGTGGCAATGCGCAGGCGTTTGAAAAGGTGCGGCCCATCCTGGATCAGCTTGCTGAAAAACATTTTCTTATTGGTGCAAGTGGTGCGGGCAGCAGGATGAAACTGGTGCATAACCTGGCACTGGGCATGAACCGGGCTGTGCTTGCCGAAACCCTGATGTTTGCCAAGGCCATGGGATTAGATCAGCGAAATGTTCTTCAAGTGCTGATGCAAAGCCCCGCTGCCTCCATGGTAATGCAGCACAAGGGGGCCAAAATGATCGAGAGGGATTTTCAGCCCCAGGCACGGCTTCACCAGCATGCCAAGGATGTGCGATTGATATTGGATATTGCCAAGACCCTGGAACAACAGCTTCCACTTTCCCAACTGCATTTGCAATTGCTCGAAAAAGTCATTCAGGATGGTGATGGTGACTTGGATAATTGCGCCATCATCAAGGCATTTGAGAAGGGCAAGTAAAACCATTTGCCGATTTAAGGCGAGGGTAAACCTATTTTCCTAGAGTTAACCCGGGAATTAATGTAAACCATGGTTTATATCCCAATTTGGAGAAAGCCATGAAAGCTTCTGTACATTTTGCCCTGGTTGCAGCTCTTTTGTTCGTAACCATTTCCGGGTTGTTTTCGGAAACCCCACAAAAGTTGCCCCGCTTGAACCGGGAAAATCTGCTCGAATACCACAAGGCGGATGGCTCGGTGGCAAGGGTCGCCTCGAAAGAAGACTGGTTGAAAAGGCGTGCCGAAATTGTCCGGGGGATGGAAACCGTCATGGGTAAACTTCCCGGCAAGGAGAAGAAATGTGAATTCGATGTGAAAGTCGAAGAAGAGGTGGAAATTGATAATTATGTTCGCAGGCTGATAACCTATTCCAGTGAAACCGGTAGCAGAACCCCAGCATATCTTCTCATTCCCAAGGATGTGCGATTGATATTGGATATTGCCAAGACCCTGGAACAACAGCTTCCACTTTCCCAACTGCAT
>JBEGQX010000297.1:0-7530 GCA_041180805.1 Planctomycetota bacterium | reverse complement strand
CGGACTTTGAAAATGCCAGTGTGGATACCCGGGTGCCAGCGCAGGGTAAGCTGGTGATCTGGCTAATGGGCTACAATTCCCAGCTTTTTGATCGTTTGACTGGCTACGGCCTTCATGCCATTCAGGTACATTATGCCAATGGCTGGTTCGGCAAGTTTGGCAAGGAACCACCCCCGGCAGACGAAAAGTTCCTGGGCAAGATTCGATTGGAAGCCGCAACCGGGGAGGACTTCTCTGATGTGGTGAATATTCCCAAGCCGGATGGCATCATGGAACGATCCATTCAGTTTGTAAAGTGGCTGGCCAAGAATAATCCGCAGGGTAACTGGGGGTATTTCCTCACACCTGATGGCAAAGACCTGCGCTGGGACCGAGTGATTCTTACCGGAAGTTCCCATGGTTCCACCACTGCCGCGCGTTTTGCCATTCATCAGAAAGTTGACCGGGTTGTGATGTTCTGCGGCCCACGCGACCAGTACGACAATTGGCAGGGCATTCCTTCCGCTACTCCCTCCAATCGATTCTTCGGCTTCAGCCATGTTCTGGATGGTGGCTGGAAGGGTGATCACTATTGCAGGTCCTGGCAATTGCTTGGCCTGAACAAGTATGGCCCGATTGTGAATGTGGACAAGGTTTCCGCGCCTTTTGATAATTCCCGCAGGCTTATCACCGACGCCGATGTCAAGAATGATGAAAAGAAAGCCCATAGCTGCGTGACCCCCGGTGGTGCCGCAGTTAAAGATAAGTCTGGAAAGTTCATTCATGAAGATGTTTGGCGTTACATGTTCAACCATCCCGTGGATCAGGTCGGCAAGGAAGTTCCATTGGACCCTGACTGCAAGATGAATCTTCGAAAAACCAAATAGGATACTTCCATGAGATGGATTTGCGCGTTTCTTGCCTGTGCCATTGTTACCAGTCAGCTTGGCGCGGCACAGAAGCCTAATGTGCTATTGATTTGCGTGGATGACCTGAAGCCTATCCTTGGCTGCTACGGTGATAAGACAGTCAAAAGCCCCAATATCGACAGGCTTGCAGGCAGGGGCATGGTGTTTGAAAGCGCCTACTGTAATCAGGCGGTCTGTTCCCCTTCCCGAAACGCATTGCTAACCAGCTTGCGTTCACAGACCTTGGGCATCTACGATCTGGCCACAAACTTTCGCAAATCGCGCCCTGATGCCATCACCCTTCCGCAGTATTTTAAGAATCACGGCTACCGCACAGAGGGCTTGGGAAAAATCTTTCATGTGGGTCATGGCAACCAGGAAGACCCGCAATCATGGAGTGTGCCCCACTTTTCTGCCAAGAGTATCGGCTATGCGCTGGATGCCAACAAAGCCACTCAGACTCGTGAAGGTGCGCTTTTTGAAAATATGAACCCGGCAAACCTTCCAAAGGGTGCCGCTTACGAAAAAGCCGATGTCCCTGACGATGCCTATGGCGATGGGAAACTTGCCCAGGAGGCGGTTCGAAGATTAGAGCAGGCAGCCCAAAAGCCTTCCGAGCCATTCTTTCTGGCAGTGGGTTTCCTGAAACCTCATTTGCCTTTCTGTGCCCCGAAAAAATACTGGGACCTTTACGACCCAAAGGCGTTCCGGCTTGCAACCCTCAAGGAACCTCCACAGGGTGCTCCTGCCTTTGCCCCACAGTTTGGCGGTGAATTGCGAAATTACAAGGATATGCCCGCCAAGGGAGCCATTCCCGAGGATGAACAGCGAAACCTTATCCATGGTTATCATGCAGCGGTAAGTTACATGGATGCCCAACTTGGTAAAGTTCTGGATGCGTTGGACGATACCGGCCTCTCTAAAAATACCATCATCGTTCTTTGGGGTGACCATGGCTGGCACTTAGGCGACCATGGTATGTGGTGCAAGCACACCAACTACGAGCAGGCGACGCGAATTCCGCTGGTCTTTGTTGCCCCCGGGCTTGCGAAAGCCAATACCAGAACTTTCTCCATGGTGGAATCGGTGGATATTTATCCTTCGCTTGCAGAGCTGGCAGGGCTTCCCCTTCCCAAAAATGTCGAGGGCACCAGTGTGGTTCCCATTCTGAAAGATCCCTCCGCAAAGACGAAAGAATATATTCTGCATGTTTATCCAAGAGGTGAAGGGCTGGGAAGGGCTGTTCGCACCTCCACCCATCGACTTGTTGAATGGCGCAAGGTGGATGCACCCGCCGGCACCGCGGTGTTTGAACTTTACGACTACAAAAAAGATCCGGAGGAAACCAAAAACCTCGCCAGCGAACAACCTAAGACCGTGGAACAATTGCGCGAAATTCTAAAAAAACAACCTGAACCCAAAGCCCAGATCCAATCCGGTAACAACACCAAGAAAGGCAAAAAAGCCAAAGGCTGATCGTTGGAAATGGAAAACAGGAATTTCAACATGGATGCAAATTCACGCGCCGAAACCCGGCCTGTTAGAAGGCGCACCCGCACTTTTCGCCCCAACTATCTTTCTTTTTCCGGTACCTACCAGTGCAATCTTTCCTGCCCGCATTGCTGCGTACCAATCGAATGGCCCGACAAACTGGACATACAAACCGCACTTCGTTTCCTGGAAGATGCACACTACCACGGTGTGGAGATTCTAGGCCTTACAGGGGGGGAACCTTTTCTGTACCCGGAGTTTGTGCATAAGATCATCGCCCGGGCTGTTGAACTGGGTTTTCGCTTCGACAAGATTCAAACAAACGGTGTTTGGTTCGAGGATGAAGCGCAACTTACCAAAACTCTCCGGCCTTTGGCAAAAGTTGGTTTTTCCGGAAGATTCGGTTTAAGTGTCGACAAGTTTCATGGCAAACATACCGCCAAGGCAGCCACCTTCTGTCTTGTGGCAAAAAAATTGTTCAAGCGGGATGATGCGGTATCCCTTTCCTATGCAAGCCGCTCGCCCCATCAGGGTTTGGAACCGGTCAAAGACCTTGCCAAACAATTGGACGCCATTTTGGATTGGTCGGAACTTCTGGGCAGATACATCATGGTATCACCGGAATTGACCATGACTTTGAATTGGAACCATCTTGCCCCGGTGGAGCGTGCTGAAAAGTTGACAGGCGCTTGGAATGGTGACTGGTTTAAGGAAGATTACTGTGAAGGTCCCGGTCAGGCACTGATAGTCACCCCCAAAGGAGAAGTGAAACCCTGCTGTGGTTTCGCCTCAGATTTGGATCAGCTTACGATTGGCAATATTTATAAGGATGATGTTGCAACGATCATCCGCAGGGCACGCAAGCACCCTTATGTGGGTAAAATTTTTCGCGAAGGTCTTACCGCAATACGCGACCAGATTCTGCGAGACAACCCAGATTCCCTTCCGGGTAAGACAAGCAACCATTGCTTTTTCTGCTGGTATGCTCTTACCCGAGGACTTGCCAAAGGAATGCCTGCTGGCGGTGGCCAAGTTGGCAATTGGACAGGATTAATCGAACTCGGCCTGCCAAAAAACAAAAAACATTCACCTTAGCCTGACGGATATTTATCTCCACCGGGTGGTTGGGTGATGGGGAATGGTTTTCTGGGGTTCACCAATAATCCCACCGGTGGTTCACACTCCCCACATTCATCAGGCAAAAGGTTTATTTCAGACGGGTCATTTCAAAGAGGTTTGTGGCTTGCGGGCCTAGAAAACCTTCGTAGCGGGATTCGTTTCCGGTTTTAGTGTCTATAAAGGGGTCTCGCTGTGCCAATTCGAAATAAGCGTAAGACCATGGTAGTAAGATCTGTGAACCGCCATCCATTACCGGAACCTGTACCATGACCGCCTCGGTTGCGGTCTGTCGCAGTTTAGATCCCTTTTCGCCTTCAATTTCCTTCTTCATCGGAACACCTGCCTTGGCGAGTGCCTGGCTGGTTTTATCGATATCCGAAAGTGGGCCCGGACCATGGGAATTAATCAACGAGGTAAAATGGTTGACCGCATAACCATGCACCAGCACCCATGCGCCGTACTGCGTCTCCTTGTTTAATTCCAGCACATGTTCCTTCACAGGCAGATTCCAGGGCAGTTCCAAAAAGTAGGAGTCCACTTGTGCCAGCAGGGTGTTGGCTTCTTCCTTGGGCAAGGATTCCAAATTTTGAAGGCCTGAAAGCAGTTCCACGGATGGTGCTGGTCGATGGGATGCAAGCAGCGATTGGATGATTCGTTGGGAAGCAGCGGATAGTTCCCAAATGCGTAATTCCGAGATGAATATCTTTGGGAACTTCGGATGCGGATGCTGAAAATAGATCGCCCCAAGGTGTTTGTCCTCAAATTGGTAGCATTCCACCCCGCGATAGCCCAATGCCTCGAAAATCCGGGCAAGGGTGGAGATTCCCGTTTGTGGATCCTGATTGGCGAAAGTTCTCAGGGCGATATGGTCGTTGAAAAAGGTGGCGTTTGCCTCATGCACCAGCTTTTCGTAAACCTGCACATATTGCACACGGGAGCGGTATTGGAGCCAGAGCCTGTCAAATAGCTGCAAGGCAAATCGTTCGCGCTTGCTGTGAGTTTCAATTCTTTCGTGCGGTCCGTGGATGGCAAACGACATGGCTCGGTCCTCCGTCGGGCGGATGAATCTGTCTGGGCATCGGTGGCCTGCTGTCTCACTATATAATTTTACCCAGCCCAGGCCCAATGTGCTCATCCGCAGCGTAGAATTTGGTAGATGAATCCCTCGAACTACCACCGCAAATCAGGAGGGAATAGACATGACACAGATTGAACTATTACAGGTTCCAGACATTCACACCGATCTTCCCGGGCCGTTGTCCCGGAAAATCATCGAAACAGACGAGCAATTCACCTCGCCTTCTTACACGCGCTTTTATCCCCTGGTTGCAAAGCAGGGCCGTGGTGCGGTGTTGGAGGATATGGATGGCAATTTGTTTTTGGACTTTACCTCGGGAATCGCCGTCTGTTCCACGGGTCATTGTCACCCACGTGTGGTCAGGGCCATTCAGCAACAGGCGGAAAACCTGATCCATATGTCTGGCACGGATTTTTATTACCAACCCCAGGCGGACCTTGCGCGCAAGCTGGCCATGATAGCGCCGGGCAGTTCGCCCAAGCGTGTGTTCTTTGCCAACTCGGGTGCCGAAAGTGTCGAGGCGGCGTTCAAGCTGGCGCGTTACCACACCCGCCGTAACCTGGTGATTTCTTTTTTTGGCGGCTTTCATGGAAGAACCATGGGGGCACTTTCCCTGACCGGCAGCAAGGCCATCCAGCGTCACCGCTTTCAACCGCTGGTACCCGGTGTCGTTCACACCCATTACGCCAACTGCATTCGTTGTCCAATGAACAAGACCTATCCCGGCTGCCAGGTTGCCTGTGTGGATGAAATTGAGAAGGTCTTGTTCCGGCACACCATTTCGCCCGATGAAGTTGCCGCGGTGGTGGTGGAACCAATTCAGGGCGAGGGCGGGTACCTCGTGCCACCCATCGAATTTCATCAGAAACTTCGCGAGATCACACGCAAGCATGGAATTCTTCTCGTGGCGGATGAAGTTCAAAGTGGCATGGGGCGAACAGGTCGGATGTTTGCGATAGAACACTTTGGTGTGGAACCCGACATTATTTGCCTGGCCAAGGGGATCGCGTCTGGAATGCCTCTGGGAGCAATGATTGCGCGTGAAGATGTGATGACCTGGAAACCAGGGTCTCATGCCAGCACCTTTGGTGGAAACCCAATCGCATGTGCGGCGGCCTTGGAAACGATTTCCTTGTTGGAAGAAGAGTTGATCCATAATGCCGTTGTGGTCGGCGATTATTTGAAAGGATTATTACAAGCCTTGAAGGACAAGCACCCGATGGTGGGCGATGTTCGCGGATTGGGATTAATGCTGGCGATTGATCTGGTGAAAGACCGCCAGACGATGGAACCCGATGTGGAGCTTCGCAATGCCCTGGTGCAATCCTGCTTCCAGAAAGGGTTGTTGTTACTGGGCTGTGGGCAAAGTGCCATCCGATTCTGCCCGCCATTGGTCATACACGAACGGGATGCCGCCACCGCGGTGAGGATTCTGGACCAGGCCTTGGTGGAACATCATCGGAGGTGACCCATGGTGGAAGCCATCTTGGAAAAATTTGGTTTGGTGGGAAACCTATCCGGGGTTTATTCGAATGGTTGGGTTCAATCCCCGGGTGGCAGGCTTGTGGAGTCTATCAATCCCTCCGATGGAAAAGCTTTGGCCAGGGTTATGACAGCTTCCGAAAGTGATTACCAAGCCATGGTGGCCAACGCACAGGCCGCATTCGGCAAATGGAGTCGGGTTCCTGCGCCGGTGCGGGCCCAAATGATAAGGCATTTTGGCGAGGCTCTTCGCTTTCACAAAAAAGACCTTGGACTGTTGATCACCTTGGAAACGGGTAAGATTCTTGCCGAGGGAGAGGGAGAAGTTCAAGAAATGATCGATATGTGTGACTTTGCGGTGGGTCTTTCCCGCCAGCTTTCAGGGGTCACGCTTTCCAGTGAACGCCCAAATCACCGGATGTTCGAGCAATGGCATCCACTGGGGGTGGTGGGAATCATCTCCGCGTTCAACTTTCCTGCGGCAGTTTGGTCTTGGAACTCGTTGCTCGCCGCCATCACCGGCAACACCATGATCTGGAAACCTTCCGCACGCACTCCGCTGACATCTATAGCGGTGCATAAAATTCTTGAACCCATTCTTGTGCAACACCAAACTCAGGGCGTCTTTCATCTTTGTGTTACCGAGGGCCATCTTGGTGCCAATTGGATGGCCAGGGATGTTCGCATTCCCATGGTTAGCGCCACGGGAAGTTCGCAAATGGGCCGGGAAGTCGGTAGCCTTGTTGCCCAGCGACTTGGAAAAACTCTGCTGGAACTGGGCGGAAACAATGCTGCGATACTGACCCCGAGCGCCAACTGCGGTCTGGCGCTGCGGGCTGTTGTATTTGCAGCCGTGGGTACTGCCGGGCAACGCTGTACCACGTTGAGAAGGCTTTTTGTACATTGCAGTATGAAGAAAGAATTTGTGGAAAAGCTGGTTGGCGCCTATCGCAGCATTCGGATTGGTAACCCCTGGGAATCAGACACCCTGATGGGGCCACTGATTTCCGAGCAAGCGGTAACCAACATGCTGCAGGCGATAGATCTGGCAAAGTCGCAGGGCGCAAAACTGTTGCATGGGGGAAAACGGTTGGATCGCGCAGGCTACTTTGTGGAACCTGCCATCCTGCAGGCGGATCCTTCCATGGATATGGTGGCCCGGGAAACATTTGCGCCGATTCTTTATGTGATGCCTTACGAAAACCTTCGAGATGCCATCCGGTATCAAAACGCGGTCAGTCAGGGATTATCCTCTGCCATCTTCACCGAACAACTTACGGAGATGGAAGAGTTCCTTTTCGCAAGTGGAAGCGATTGCGGGATTGCGAATGTGAACATGGGTACTTCCGGGGCGGAGATTGGCGGTTCATTTGGGGGCGAGAAAGAAAGTGGTGGCGGTCGGGAAGCTGGTGCCGATTCCTGGAAGAACTATATGCGCAGACAAACCTGCACGATCAACTACGGAAAAGACCT
>JBEGQX010000296.1:0-9244 GCA_041180805.1 Planctomycetota bacterium | reverse complement strand
TTAATGGCTAAAAAAGGGAGCAGGATTGTGGCTAAGGATTTTACCCCTTATCAACAGAAGATCATCAAAAACTATTATGAAAACAAGCACCCTTTGCATTTGCAAAAGTTAGCGGAAATGGTCACAGAGTTGTTTCTTAGTGAAGGCAAAAAAAGGGAAAAGGTTTGGGAAAAGGTTTGCCAATCCATGAAGGTGCTGGGAGTGCCAGAATCCCGAATTCAACACCTAAAGAAACAAGATAACCCAGAATTGGTTGCCCAGTTGGTTAAGGAATTGAACTCTAATTAAGTTTTGTTAGGCCGCGGCGCGTTCGATATCCAGGGAAATTCCCCTTGAAGATGAACGAATGAAAGTTACAAGTTCAATGGCTTCTGCCACATCGCCAAATTCTTTCTCAATTTTAAGCAGTGAATTTGGTAGGGATAGTCCTTCCCTGTAAATGATCTGATAGGACTTCCGAATGGCATCAATGCTTCTAGGGGCTATTCCGGCCCTACGCATACCGACGACATTCACGCCAAGAATAACGTTGATTCTTTGGGAAATCATGAAGGGGGGAATATCCTTGGTTGCCGCTGACACCCCACTTAGCAGGGAAAGTCTGCCCACCTTGGAAAATTGATGAATTGCTGCGTTTCCAGAGATAAAAACAGAATCTTCAACATGGCAGTGGCCGCCCAGTAGCGCCCCGTTGGCGAATATGCAATTATTTCCAATGATGCAATCGTGTGCAATATGGGCGTTTGCCATTAGGAAGTTGTTGTGGCCGACCTTGGTTTCTTTTGAGAATGAAGTGCCACGATGGATGGTCACTCCCTCGCGAATGATGTTGTTATTGCCTATGATTGTTTTGGTTGGTTCGTCTTCAAATTTGGCATGTTGAGGTGCTTCGCCAATTACTGCATTGCTGTAAACAATGTTTTTGTTGCCTAGGATAGTGTTGCCGAAAAGCTTAGCCCCTGCCTTTATTTCGCAATTTGCGCCTACTTTTACAGGTCCTTCAAGGATGCAAAAGGCGCCAATTTTAACATTGTCTTGAATTTCTGCTTCAGGGGAAATGATTGCAGTTGGATGAATAATTGCAGTAGATGCTATTGGCATTTACCAACTCCCCCCAAAATAAACTACCGACTTTATTCGGTTTTACCTGCGTTACACAGATCAGGCTTCCTTGCCTAAAACACCGAAGATGGAATGTATAAGCTTTTTGGCAAATACTATCCAGTCCTTTTTATCGGCCTAAGATCGTGCAATATTAACTAAATTGTAAAGATAAGTTGAAGGTCACTTATTGCCTTCTTCGGAGATCATTTCCAAGACATTTTCAGAAACGAAGATTGGAACCCGGTCGGTTACTGCAAGAGCAATTGCATCGCTGGGTCTGCTGTCAACTTCCACAAGTTCGCCATCTTTCCTGATGCGAAGCTTGGCAAAATAGGTTTTGTCTTTAAGTTCGTGAATGTGGATATCTTCAAGGGTTCCACCAAGAGCCGCCATGGTGCCACTTAATAAATCATGGGTTAAAGGTCTGGGAGAGGGTATTTTTTTTATTTTACGGTCAATACTGGTGGCTTCAAAAATCCCAATTTGAATGGAAAAACTTCTATCGCCATCCACTTCCTTGAGAATGATCACCTGTTGCTCATGTATTTCGCTAATAATAATTCTTCTTAATGACATTAGAACCGGCATAAAAGACTCCTGAATTTTGTGATAAGATCATTTTAAGGCATCATAAGTTAGTTGCCATTGGAAACTTTAGTATTGCTCTCAAAGTGGTAATTTGGGAAATCTATTAAAGGCTTTTTCAGTAGGACCACCTGACTCATCAATTAGAAGATTAGGTATTTGATGGCTTGGCGCTTCAATTATTCGATGGATTCCATTCAGGGGCGTCGAACCAATAATGAAGATGCAATTGCAGTTCATGTGGAAGATGATTTTCTGGTTGCTGTTGTTGCAGATGGTATGGGAGGTCAAGCTGCGGGCGAAATTGCCAGCGGTTTGGCCGTACGTTTAATCCTTGAAAAAGTAAACCAATTTGCTTCCGGTTCTGAAATCGATGAAAAAGAAAGAGTCCGGAAAATACTTTGGGAGGTTAATCAGGAGATTTTGCATTCTGGCACCCAGAATATGCGCCAGTCCAGTATGGGAACCACTGTGGTGCTATTGATTCGTCCAAAGGGTGCGGATCATTTTCTGGTGGCTCACCTGGGTGATAGCAGGGCTTATGAATGCAAGGATAAAAACCTCACCGTATTAACATCGGATCATACTTTGACACAGTACATGGTAAGGCAGGGAATAATCACCCCTGAGCAAGCCATTAAGCACCCTTATCGCAACAGGCTGGTAAAATATCTGGGGGCAAAAGACCCTCAGGATGGTCCAGATATTTCGTTATTGCCCATCAAGGATGGCCAAAAGATTCTGCTCTGTTCAGACGGGTTGCTGAACGGGCTTAGTGAGAAGGATATTTTGCAATCCATATCTTCACTGCCAACAGAGGGATTGACATCAAAACTCTGTCAGGCAGCCTTTGATGGAAATTCCCAAGACAATATTTCCTGTGTTGTTTTGGATGTGGCCCAAGTTTAAATAAACGTACCCCTCGAAGGAATGATCACCAGTTCCGGAATTACCACATGATCTGGTAGTTCTGCTACAAATTTGATGGTAGAAGCAACATCCTCTGGTTGAAGGATAGCCTGCCTGTGTTCTTCGGAAACGGGATTTGGCCTTACATCCAGAATGGGGGTATTTACTTCACCAGGGAAAATACTGCAGAACCGAATCCCATTTTTTGCCTCCTCGGCGGCTATCGTGGTAATCAGGCCATGTAGCCCAAATTTTCCCGCATTATAACCGGATCCACCCAAAGGGTTGGCCCGCAGTCCTGATATGGAATTGATAACAATCACAAGTCCCTTTTTGTTTTCGCGCATATGGCGAACGGTTTCATGAATGGTGTAAAAGGCGCTATCCAGATTTCCATCGAGTAATTCCCTCCAACTTTTGGGGTTTAATTGCTCGAAGGTTCTCTGGTTGATGTTGACCCCAACGCAATGAACCAGGATATCTATTGATTTTAGTTTGGCTTTTGTTTCTGCAACCAGTTTGGCCACCTGCTGCGGGTTTGATGTGTCGCAAGCGATAACTGTTATTCTTTCCAGCGTGGGTACAATCGAAGAAGCACCTTTTTGCAGTTTATCCGCATTTCTGCCGCAAATAACCAGATTGGCCCCTGCGTCGTGCAGTAGTTTTACAGCCCCCAGGCCAATCCCGCTGCCAGCTCCGGTAATCAAAATGTTGCAGTTCTTCAGGTTCATTTTCTTGCCTTTATTGTTCATGTGATAATTCAATATGTTAAATAAGATACAATAAAATTTCCGGTTCATGGACAAGTTTTTGAAGGGATTCGTTATGAATAGTGAATTAACAAAACGCCTTGAAAATTTAACAGGCAGGCTGACGCAGTTACGGGACTCTCTTTGACATCCCTTCAAAAACATCTGAACGCCAAAAATTGAATGATTTGATGGCTCGCCCTGATTTTTGGGATAATCAGGAAAAAGCCCAAAAGACTATTGCTGGTCTAAAACCATTGAATGGGTTGTTAAAGCCGTTTGAAGAAATCCAACAATCCACCGGCGATCTTGGGGCTTTAGCGGAGTTGTGCGCAGAGGACTCTTCTTTGGAGGTTGAACTCGCCACTGAACTCACCAAGGTGGAAACCTCGCTTGCTGACTTTGAATTGCGATCCATGTTAAGCGGTCCGCAGGATGCAAGTAATGCCTACTTAAGGATTCAGGCGGGAGGCGGTGGAACCGAAGCGTGCGATTGGGCCCAAATACTTATGCGAATGTACTCCCGTTGGGGGGAAAAGCAGGGGTATGGTGTGGAAATCGTGGACGAATTGCGTAATGAGGAGGCGGGCATTCGAAGTGCCACGCTGCGTGTTGTGGGGGATTATGCCTACGGTAATTTGCAAAGCGAAGCAGGTGTTCACCGGTTGGTTAGAATTAGTCCGTTTGATTCCAACGCTCGCAGGCATACTTCCTTTGCCGCAGTGGATGTTATGCCGGAAATTGATGGCAGTATCGAAATTGAAATTAAGTCTGATGATCTGGAACGCCAGACTTTTCGAAGTGGTGGGCCTGGAGGTCAGCATCAGAATAAAACGGAAAGCGGTGTGAGGTATATTCACAAGCCAACTGGAATTGCTGCGGAAAGTCGCTCTGAGAGAAGTCAGCACAAGAATGACGACATGGCCATGAAACTTCTCAAAGCGAAGCTTTATCGAATTGAAGAGCAAAAGCGCAAAGCCGAGGTGGAAAAACTCTACGACGAGAAAGGTGAAGTTGCCTGGGGTTATCAGATTCGAAATTATGTTCTTCAACCCTACACTTTGGCGAAAGATGTTCGCACAGAACATCATACCGCGCAGGTTTTTGAGGTTTTGGACGGAGATATCGATCAATTTATTCAGGCTTTCTTGCGCCATAAAGCGGAATTGAAGAACAAGAAACAGCAATTGAAAATGCCAAAACCAATTGAGAACGATGATCTTTAACTCGGTTTCATAAACGATTTCAAAAGCAAATGACATGAATGGTTGTTAATAGGCTTTTAGCAACTTTTTCTGTCGCTTTTGTAAGCCTATCAGTAATCAAAAAATCCAGGCTTCCCTTGGAGCCAGTCATGATTGAGTGGCCGTGGGAAGCCTGGATTTTTGAATGAATAGTTGGACCTTTAGGCGCCAAATTTACCCAGGCGGCCGGCATGTGCCATCGCCATGGACATCAAATATTTGGCTTGAAAATGCCCTAACCCGCCATGTATGCAATTGCTTTCACTGAATTGGGCAACAGCATCTGTTCTACAGGTTGAGGCAGATATGACCGTGGGAACCGGGTGCCAGCTATGGCTTTTCATTTTGCTCGGGGTGCTATGATCGCCTGTTACCATAAAAACATCAGGATTCAGGCTGCGGATGCTTGGGATAACCGCATCAAGCTTCTCAATCATTTTCACTTTTTCAGGGAAATTCCCATCTTCGCCTGTGCTATCGGTGTATTTGTAGTGCATAAAAAAGAAATCATAATCATTCCAAGACTTTTTAAGGGTGTCGATTTGATCGTTCAATGATTGGCCGGCATCTAGAATCGACATTCCCACAAGTCTGGCCAGTCCCCTATACATGGGATAGACCGCAATCGCAGCGGATTTTAGACCATAAACCTGTTGCATGGTTTCAATTTTTGGGTAGGTGGCAAAACCACGCAAAGTGACCATATTGGTCGCCCCTTCGTTAGCCAAAACCTTGCCAGCTTGCTCAATAAACTGATTGGCAATGGAGGCGGTTTTCTGGGAAAGGGCATCTGCACCTTCTGCCTTTAATGTTTTCAGGCCAACTTGTTGCGGGTCAGTGTCGTTGACTTTGTCGCCTAGGCCGTCCGCCCGAAAAACAACCACAAATCTGTGTTCTCTGACAGGTTCTACAAAAACTTCCGCTCCGGGTATTTTGATTTGTTTTAACTTGTTACAAACTTCAACACAGCGTTCGGTGCTGGGGCGGCCAGCCCTTCGATCGGTGATTAAGCCGTTGGCATCTACTGTGCAGAAATTGCCGCGAATGGCGACATCCCGGCTGCCGACTTCAAAGTTGATACCCAGTGCTTCGAGAATGCCGCGACCAATACGATATTCGAGTGGATCGTAACCAAAAAGCCCCAGATGACCGGGGCCGCTTCCAGGGGTAATTCCTGGTAAAACTGGTGTGCTAAGCCCGCAAACACCATCTTTGGCAAGCTGATCCAAGTTGGGAGTGTGTGCGGTTTCAAGCTCGGTTTTTCCTCCGGGGCTCAAAGGTAGTCCGCCTAGGCCGTCAGCAACAAGTAATACGATTTTTGATTTGTTATCTTCCCGAAGTTCCTTGATAAGTTCATGTAGATTCATGTCTTTTTCCCTGCAAGAAATAGCAACAGATGCCTTAAGGGCTTAAAGTTCGGTTAATTCAACCACCTCTTGGGATTCTATGGAGAAATTTTCCACGGAAAGGTATTCTTTGCATGAAACCATTAATCGTGACTGGAGATGACATGGAACAGCAAAATCAGGAAATGGGCAAAACGATGGAAAGTTGGCCTCCGTTGGATGTCTTTGATAGGCGAATTTTGGGCGTTTTGATTGAGAAAGCCAAAACAACCCCTGAATATTATCCATTAACACTCAATGCCTTGGTTACTGGTTCAAACCAGAAATCCAATCGAGATCCGATTATGAATCTTGATGAATTTCAGGTTGAAAATGCCATTAAATCTTGCATTCAAAAAGGGATTGTCAGTCTGGTAAAAGGCGGTCGAGTGGATCGCTGGCAGCATCATCTCTACGAAAAATGGAATCTAAGTAAACGAGATATGTCTATATTGGGGGAATTGCTATTAAGAGGGCCCCAAACAGAAGGGCAACTTCGCTCAAGGGTTCTAAGGATGGAGTCTTTTGATTCTCTTGAAGATTTGCGGGCTAGTTTGGATTCCATGGCCGCCAGGAAACTGGTTGTATGGCTTGATCCCAAGGATCGCAGGGGGGCCAGGGTAACTCATGGGTTTCATATACCAGTCGAATTGCAAAGGTTAGCCCAATCTGGGATTCCTCTTGAGGAAAGTTCCGGCGGGCCAGCAAATCAGGAATTCGAGGAATTAAAAGAAACGGTTTCCAGGCTACAAGAGGAAATCAAGGAAATTCGCGGGATGATTGATAGCATTCGTTCTAGAATTTCATGAGTGAACCCAAGATGAAATTGGATGAAATATGGAATCTAAAGATCAAAATGGCAAGCGATTGAATCAATATCTGGCGCATGCGGGGGTTGATTCGAGAAGGCACTGCGAAAGATTAATCCTTGAAGGCCGGGTGACTATTGATGGTGAAAAGGTAACCGACCTGGGAACACGAGTGCTTCCTGGCCAAAATGTTGAAGTGGATGGTAAGCCCGTCCAGACTGAAAATTATGTCTACTGGGTTGTGAACAAGCCCGCGGGTTACCTGTGCACAAATTTTGATCCGTCGCGAAGGCCTTTGGCACTGGACCTTATTCCACATGTGCATGAGCGGGTTTTTACCGTGGGGCGTTTGGATGAAGAAAGCGAAGGAATGCTTTTAATGACAAACGATGGAGATTTTGCCCAGAAATTGACTCATCCCAGGTTTGGAGTGGAAAAAACCTACCATGTCCAGGTGGCGGGATTTCCCAAGGCGGAAGAGTTGGCAAAATTAACCAAAGGAATTTGGACCAGCGAGGGAAAGCTGAAAGCCAAAAGAGTAAGGCCTTTGAAGAAGCAGGGGGATAGTTGTTTTCTTGAAATCACCCTTTGTGAAGGTAAAAATCGTGAAATCCGCAGGATGCTTGCAAAGTTCGGTCACAAAGTTCTCAAACTGAAACGCGTTTCCATAGGGCCCCTTCGGTTAGACCGGCTGCCAAAGGGAAAATCCCGGAAGCTTAAAAAGTGGGAATATGAAATACTGCTGAAGGCATCGGCTTCTCAATCCAACAGCGAACAGGAATGATTCATGTATCAGGTGAATGCGGAAATATTGCATCAGGAAAAGATTGCTGAAAAAACCTACCTGATTCGATTGCGCTGTCCTGAAATAGCCAGCCTGATCAGGCCTGGTCAATTTATCATGATTCGGATTCCAACCGGAAGTGACCCTCTCCTTGGCAGACCATTTGCCCTTTATGACCTGGCCTTTGATTTAAATGGTGTATTGCTGGGGATAGATGTCGTTTATTTGCAAGTTGGAAAGATGACCAGTTTGCTCCCCAATTTAACAGTAGGTAAATTTGTCGAGGTTTGGGGGCCCTTGGGAAAGCCATTCCCGATATTTCCGGATGTTAAAAAAGTTACATTTGTGGCGGGGGGAATCGGCCAAACCCCATTCCTGACTTTTGCCAAGCAGTTGCTGGGTATTCATGGCTATGGTGGAGATGCCCCCAGGAAGATGTTGGATTCTGTTGAAATGATTTACGGGGTTAGAAACAAAACTTATTTTGCGGGTGTTTCGGAGTTTGAAAAAGCCGGAATACAAATGGCATTAGCTACGGATGATGGATCTATGGGTTTTCATGGCAGGGTTACCCAACTACTGGAACAAAGGCCGCCTACTGATCACTGGTACGGATGTGGTCCTGAGCCAATGTTGAAGGCTTTGGGGGATTTGGCGCATGAAAAAAAGATGCCTTGCCATGTATCCTTGGAATCTCCAATGGCTTGCGGGTTGGGGATTTGTTTTAGCTGCGTTGTTAAGGTAAAAACTGGGGATGGTTGGGATTATCGCCGTATTTGTGTGGATGGTCCTGTATTTGATTCGAATTGCCTTGTTCACGATTAAAAAGTTTGAATAATTCCATATCTTAGCGATCAAAATCGATGTATCTTTCGTCTAAAATACAGAGGGATTTTGGAGCTTTGAGGGTTTGTCATGTCGAATGTCATAAACACTGCCTGCCCGGGTTGTAAAAAAGTACTCCGTGTACCAGCAGATTGGGTTAACAAGAACATTCGATGCAAGTTTTGCAATACAACCATGCAAATTAAGGCATCAACAGCCCCCAAGGTTCCCACGGTTCCAGGGGTAACGGCTGCAAAACAACCCCAAACAGCTAACCGCCCGGTGAGTAGCACCCCACCGGCCCCAACGCAAACCGCAAGTCAATCCAAACCTTTAAATTCCCCAATCTCAGAAGTTGCTAACCAAAATCCTTTGGATTTTGATGAAATACCAGGCGCATCCAAACGCAAGAAGAAAGCAGGGGCTTGGATTGTTCCTGCTGTTTTGGCATTAGTCCTGTTTACTATCGGGGGAGTAGGGGCTGTTTTTGTCCTTAAATTTGCCAACGATAAGAAAACAACTGTGGCAGATGGTTCAGGTCAGTTGGACCCAAAGTATTCCGAGGATAAAAAAGAAACAGATTCTCCAAAGAAAAAAGCTACCGCTTCTGAAAAAGCTGGTGGGGAAAAGGGAGGCGCCGCTACCAATGCCAAGTTTCCAAGGCGTGCCATGTTAGTAAGTGTGCACAATTACTTTTATGCTAATCCAATTCAATACGGAATAACTGTTTCTGGGGCAAAGAACATTCCCAAATTAGTTGATTTTTTCAAAAATCAGTTTCGGGTGCCTGGTGATCAGGTGATTCATTTGAGCGATGTCGCAAAAGATAATCCGGTGCCGCCCACAAAAG
>JBEGQX010000295.1:0-6089 GCA_041180805.1 Planctomycetota bacterium | reverse complement strand
CATGGAAGTCCGGGTTGTCCTCAAGGGCGTTGGCTAGTGTTTTTTCATAGACGGCGGGTCTTGTCCCTTGGTCCAAGTGGGAATCAGACTGGACCGTGAAGGTAAAAGCGCTTCCCGGTTTCCTCTGGGTGTGAAAATGACATATTTTTCCCGGGAATGGTTCGGTGTCCTTTGGTTTCTTCGTGAAAAGTTGGTAGTGGTATTGGGTGTCGGGGTTCAGGTTTTTTAACACGAATTCAAAGGGCTTGTCGGGGACGATCCTGGTTGGAGGGGTTTTTGCGGAGAGGTTGTCTTTCTCCGTGCCGTACTGGACCCAGGCTTGCAATTCCTCGTAAGCGAGAACGCTGATGGTGATGGAGTTGGAAGTCGGCCTGGCAAGGATCACATCCAGAGAATGAAAAGGTGCTGGCCCGGTGAAAACATGCTTTGGCCCGCCTCCCCCCTGCTTCATCTGTTTTTTCTGGCCATGGGCAGTCTCAAGCCAGAATCCGCCGGAGAGGAAAACACTCGCAAAGCAGACAAGGCTGAACAAAAACCTTTTGTGATTTATGAACATGAGACATCCCGTGTTTTTAGTTGCCTGATGGTTTTCCCGGCTTTCCTTTGCCGCCTTTTTTGCCACCCTTTTTATTTTCCATACCAGGGTTTGACGGGTCATACTTTGGATTGGGATTTGGCATCTGCGCCTGAACCGATACCAGGTATTCCGACAATTTCCGGCTAAGGTTGGAAGTTTCCTGGGGCATTTTTGCTGCCAGGTTATTGCTTTCACGAAGATCCTTGGAAATATCAAAAAGCAACAATCGGTTTTCCTCGTAAAATTTGATCAGTTTCAGATTGCCCAGAAATATGGCGGAATGGGGTGTCTCTCCGTTCTGATAATGGGGAAAGTGAAAGACAAGTTCCTCCCGCGGCCGTGTGACTTTTCCCTGGCCATTATTTGCCACCAGACTTGCTATGCTGCCTCCCTCGATTCCCCTGGGTAGTTTTTCCCTTGGAATCACTGCCCATTCACAAAAAGTGGGGTACAGGTCGTAGCCGACAATTCTTGTGTGGCACCAGGAGTTTGCTTTTATACCCGGGCCACGAATGATGAATGGCACGCGAATTCCAGCCTCATAGACATCTCCCTTTCCACCTGCCAAAGGTGCCCTGCCGCCTCCGCCACCCATCCCGTTATCCGCCATGTAGATGATGTAGGTGTTGTCTGATAACCCCAATGTTTCCACAGCCTTTAATACCTCACCCACCCCTGTATCGAGATCCTCGGTGATGGCAGCCCTGGTGGCGTTTTTACCTGCACCCAGCTTCTCATATTTTGCAAGGGTGGCTTTCAGTGCGTTCTCGGAGGCATGCAAGGCATTCCAGGAAAGCTGAATGTAAAAGGGCTTGCCCGCCTTTTTGTTCTTTTCCATGAACGCTGATGCGCGTTTCGCCATTCCAAAAATGTCGACAGGATTGGGGTCGGTGAATTTGTAGGCTTGCTCGTTACCCGTGTCGCCATCATGTTCATCGTAGCCGTGGTTTCCTGGTCCGCCGCCGCGGATGTGCCACTTGCCATAATGGGCGGTGGCATAACCGGCACTTCTCAGGATTTCCGCCACGGTCGTTTCATTAGATGATAAATCCTTGATGTTGGCAGGCTCGGTTAATTTCCTGCCCTGTTCGGGTGGGGCAGCTTTGGTCCATTTGAGTGCCGCGGGGCTTTTGCCAGTTTGCAGGCTGATTCTGGTGGGGGAGCAGACAGGCGCCGGGGCGTAGGCCGCACTAAACCTCATTCCCTGGCTGGCGAATTTTTCCAGGTTCGGAGTGTGAAAGTTGGCCCCCTTGGATGAGGGTATATCGGGGTGCATGGCAACCGAAAGGCCGTTCCAGCCCTGGTCGTCTGATAGCATGAAAATGATATTAGGCTTTCCGGCGGCAGATAGGGAACCTTGGGCTAAAAGTAGTGCCAACGTAGTCGCCAGAATTATAAGGTGATTGTGTTTTTTCATGGTTATTGTTTCATCCTTCCGCCCTGGGATGCATCCGACTTGGAGATTTTTCCGGATTTCTTGCGGTCTGCCTTTTCAAACATTTTCGTCATTGCGTCCAGAAGCGATTGGCGGGTGATCGTGCCGTCTTTATCCGAGATTTCATCGGAGTGACCTTTGACAAACCCCGCCAGTGCAGACCTAACCGCGGTTCCCCTGCCGGAATACTCATCCCGGGTCAATTTTCCATCCTTGTTCATGTCAAAGCCCGAGAAGGTTTTATCCACTTCCTTGCGGATTTCTTCCAAGGTAAGGAAACCATCCTTGTCGGTGTCCAGTTCCTCGAAGTGGGCGCCGAGCCAGGGAAGCATCGGTCCGTCGGGGCCTTTCTTTTTTTGTTTGTCATCTTTTTTGTTGTCAGCTTTGTCTTTCCCTTTTTTGTCATCTCCGCCCTTTTTGCCACCCTTCCCTTCCTTGGATTTAGCCTCGTAATCCGAGGTGGTGACTTTTCCATTGGGTTCCTTGAACTGGAATTGGTATCTGCCGTTACCCTGTTCGGTATAAATCACATACCCGGGCTTGCCGTTGATCTCGTATTTCAGGGTGTTGGTTTTTGTCGATTCATTTTTGGTGAACCCGGTGATCTTGGCGCCTTGCAGGGGCCTGCCGTCCGGGCGGATTGGATTTGCCCTTGGTTGTGGGTCAACCTGATCACCGGCAACCTGGACTTCTCCCCTCATTCCACCGTTGATGTAGGGGTATTTTTTGGTTGAGTAGTACTTGTAGCCATCTTTCTCCATGCGGCCGTTGAACTTATCCAGGTCTTTTGGTTCATTGCCGTTGGCGTCGGTGTAGCCATAAAGCGGGAATCCATCCAGGGCGTAGCCAATCGGGTTATTCGCCCCCGCGATTTTTTGGAGATGCACGGGCCCGATGTGGTAGTGGTAATCATCCGCACGCCCGCAATGGCCACCGTATTCATCCAGTTCCCCGGCAATCAAGGTATCAGTCCTGCCATCGTTCTTAATGGGGTTGAAAATGGGAATACCATTGATGGCAAGCGCTATCGCACCCCTGAAAAGGGCACTTTTTGCCGATACAGGCCTTTCCGCCATTTTGGGTTTCAGGGGGATTTGCCAGGCGTTTTTCCCAAAGTATGGTTGGGGAATTGGAACTTGCTGCTGCCAGGCGCGAATGCCAATCATCATGGGGTGATCAGGGATGCCCTTGGATTCCACATAGAAAAAGCTGTCATCCATCCGGTAGTTGATTTTCCCCTTGAATGGTTCAAAAGCTTTTTCAATGGCTGGTTTGGTGTCCTGGTTTCCATGACTGTTCTCAATCGAGATTCCCCACAAAAGAACCAAGATGCAAGGAATCATCAGGGGAATCTGAATCTGTGGGGTCTGGAAGTGCCGGGCCACGGCGATCACGCAGACCAGGCCGGCCATGAATACCAATAATGCCACGGCGCGGTCCTGGCCTGCTCTAGGGTTGTTTTGGTCCGGGACTGTTGCCGACAATAAACCGGTTTGATTCTGAAGCCGGTCAATTTCGGCTTTGCGTTCCTTCACCCATTCCTGGTCTTCGGTGGAAAGATTTCCCAGCGATGTTTCCAAGGTGGATCCATCCTGAAGGCTAAGCTTTACCCTGTCGCTTTGCAGTAAAAGGAACGAGGCGCGGACCTTTTTATCGGGCGAGATCAGGTGCCAGGTTTTCAAGGGTGCATCCGTTTCGTGCCCTGGGTGGGCAAAAAGCGCCTGGGAATTCCAAAGCAATCCGAATGCAACCCATGCGTAAAATATCTGCTTCATTTGCTGCCTTTCCATGGGATCGCGCCACTCACATCAAGGTTGGGTTTTGTATTCCAACGCGGCTTCCAATCGGCTTTTTCAATCTTGGTGCGAAAAATGACGGTGTTGTCCAGGTCCAGGTCATTCGTCCAGATAAACCGTGCGTTCTTGAAATCCGCCTTGAAGAAAGGTTCCTTTGGGTTTACCCGTTCCTGCGTGTATTCCTTGGCATTTTCCCACTTGCTGTCGTCATAGTTCGGTTCAAACCAGTTATCCGGTATGGGTTCGTGCTTTACCTTGGGATTGTTCACATCATGATTGAGCGGGCCGGTGAAGAAACTTTTGGCCTTCCATTTCATATTGGAGACTGTTCCGTCTGAAAACTTCAGGATGAATCCCCCGTCCCCTATGTGGTTCCCGTACTCCAGCCCTGTCTTGGGATCCGCATTATCTTTTGCCATGATAGCGATATGCATGGGGTATTCCGGAAGGATGTCCACGCTAACCACATTGTGCGGGATAAAGTCAATGGGGTCCACGGCGGTAAGTTTGCCGTTGATGTACATCATAAACCAGTTGTCGGCATAGATGTTTGCCTGGATGGTGTCCGCCATGGTGGGCTTGATCAAACCTGAAGGCCCACCCCCCTTGCCCTTCCCTTTTCCTTTTTCACCTTTGCCGGGTGCCGATTTGTTTTCCTGCCCATTTAGAACGGAATAACTTAGGGCAACCATCATCGCACAGATCAGGAAAATTGCCCCGAAACGGCCTGCCCTTACAAACAAGAATGTCTTGCTCACGGAAATTCCTCCTGCTGGATGATGCGGTCCGCCCCATGATGAGACTGATGCTGAAAAAATGAATCTCCCAGGGGATTTGTGTTTATCAGGCTGACCGACAGGTTGTCGGGGCCACCCCTGGCTTTGGGCATCCCATGGAAATCCATCTGCTGGATGACTCCCGAATCCCGGTCATACCAAATGGAAATATTCCTTGGTCCCCGGTATTCATTGGACTTTTTGGAAAGGGTGATTCCAGGCCAGCCGTTTGGATGGTTGCCTGCGAAGCCAATCGAGTATGCCTCACGCAGTTGGATGAGATCCATCTTCAGGTTGACGAATGGGATACCGTGGTGATGCCCCGGCAGGGCCCCGCGAAATCTCATGGGATCGTTGCTGGTTTGCACCCTGCCACGAGGTGGGATCGACCAACCCCTCTCGCCATCGGAACCGTTTTGGAACTTGTCTCCGTTGGGAAATGTTCCAATCAACACAAACTTGTCCGGGTTCCTTACATGCAGAATCGCGTTATCCAATGGCAGCCGGTGCTCATCCGGGGTATCGGGGTGGCTGTCCAGACTTTGAATGCGGTAGGTTCGGTCGGGGAATTTCTCCGAGCCATCCAGCAATTTCTGAAATTCCTGGGCGGCATTCAGCCTTGGAATGCCCGAGTACAAAAGCAACATCAGGCAGGCCGCCAACACCAGGCCCACAGGGCCCCACACACGGCTCCAAGTGAACGGGCTTTTCATGGCAACGGTTTCAGCCGGCGCGATACAAGCAACCTCGTTGTGGGCCTGAATGATGTCCGCCAGATGATTGTGAAGAGCGACTTCCTCGGCGAAAAAGAAGGCGTTTTCCGGGCATTGTTTGATCCAATTCCCAAGTTCCCTTTGCTGTTTCTCGTCAGTGATGCCATCCAGATAATGATGGATATGGGTTCGCATGTTCGGGTTCATGGTGTCAACCCCGCCTGCCGGGCCTTGAGGTTGATGCATTCCCTGAGGCGTTCCCGGATTCGGAGAAGCGATTTGGAGATCGAGTTTGCGGTCATTCCAAGTTTCTGGCCGATTTGCGCCGGTTTAATGTCGCTCTTGTATCGCAGGTCGCATAATTCCCGCGACCTGGCATCCAATCGCTCCACGCATTCGTTGAGAAACCCCAGTCTTGGATTTGGTTCGATGGTTTTTTCAAACGCAGTCGCTATGGCATCGATCACATCTTCCTCGAAGCCGGTTTGCAGGAAGGGCTTGTTTCGGAAATGGTTTCGAATTTTGTTTCGGGCTATGCCGATGGCCCATGCGGTAAAGTTATAAGCGGGATCATATTTTTCAAAAGATTCCACGACTGCAACCGCGGTATCTTGAAGAATATCGTTCCTGTCCTCAAAGTTCCTGACGATGGAGGTGATGAATGCCGAAACGCCAGGCATTGCCAAAGTCCAAAGTCGGGTTGCTTGAAGGGTTTTTTCGTTCATTTTTCATGCGTTTTCAAAGGGCCTACTTAGTATTAACACCAGGGCGGTTTTTAGGACAAGAATTTTG
>JBEGQX010000294.1:0-9041 GCA_041180805.1 Planctomycetota bacterium | reverse complement strand
ATTCATTTCCTCTGCAGCGGCACGAAATCTTCCACAAGTGGCCAAGTGCGTCATGATAACCAACTGCACTTTGCCACCAATGCTAGAATCAAAAGCTTCATGCTGAATCACGGAAGCTATGCTAATCTGATGTTTTGCAAGTATCTTGGTTACTTCCGCTAAAACGCCCGGAACATCATCCACCAGCAAGCGAAGATAGTACCTGCTTTTAACCTCTTCACTGGGTAAAAATGGAATAGATGCCTTGGAGGTTGACCAAAGATTCATGGATTGGAAGGTATTTTGAGCCCTGCCAACAGCGATATCAATCAGATCGGCAACCACACTGGATGCGGTTGGCATGCGCCCGGCACCAAGCCCGTAATACAAGGTATCCCCGACAGCGTCGCCGATTACCTGAATGGCATTATAAGCACCCCGTACCTGAGCCAGCGGGGAATGCTTTCTCACCAAAACTGGGGAAACATGGACTGCCAGCTTACCATCGGTTATCCATGCCTCGGCGAGCAATTTTATTGCGTAGCCAAGTTCCTGAGCAAAACGAATATCCAAGGCATGAAGCCCCGCAATTCCACGCCTGTCTAATTTTTCCAACAAAATGGTATTGCCAAAAGCTATCTGAACAAGAATTGCAAGTTTATGAGCGGTATCAGTTCCATCAACATCCATGGTTGGATCCGCCTCGGCAAATCCAAGTTTTTGGGCTTCTTTCAGGGCATTCTCATAGCTATTACCGGTATCACTCATGCTTGAGAGAATGAAGTTACAAGTGCCGTTCAAAATCCCTCGGATTCCAACTATCTGATTGGCAGCCAACCCCTGAGTTAGGGCCCCAATGATGGGAATTCCACCAGCTACACTTGCTTCAAAAGCAACACAACGCTGATTTGCCCTGGCGCAGTCAAAAATTTCCCTGCCATGGGTGGCAAGCAAAGCTTTATTGGCGGTGACAACATGCTTTTTATTGTTTAGCGCGGTTAGGATGGCCTGCCTTGTCCAACCTGTTCCCCCAGCGAGTTCCACAACCACATCTATTGTCGGGTCATTTACAATTTCTTCCCAACTGGTACACATGAATTCCCTGGGAACACATGGATCCCTGGGAAGCGTCGCATTTCTAACAGCAATTTTCCTTAGTTCAATTGCCCGTCCAGACCTATTCGCAATTCGATCCTGGTGGCGCGTTAAAAGCGATGCAACACCAGTACCGACAACCCCGCACCCAATCATGCCCACTTTCAGACTTTGGCTGGTCATGGAATGACAGTTCCCGCATCAAAGGCCTTTTATGAACAAATAATTTAAAACACCCGGCGCAAAGGGGTGTTTCATGTTCTTTGATTATCTTATGAGATTATTTGGGCTTTTTCTTAAAGCGCTTGAATGGAATGATCTGCTCAGGGACCTTGGCACCCATTAGCTTTTTCAGGGATTCATTGATTTTGTTTTCACTAGGTGGGGCCAAGGCCACTGTAGGCTCATAGCCACCTTCAAAAAACGCCTTGTCCGTTGGGATATAACCTATCCCATCATCACCATAACCCGCCACGCAGACAAATTGGTCAGGCCGGTTTTGCTGTGCTGCCAGTTGATATTCCACAAAAGGTTCGCCAGGCAAATGAACAATGGAAGCGACACCTAAATCAAGACAACTCAGGTGAATGGGAACCTTTTCCCTTTTCAACCAAGACAAATTCAGTGCTGCCATATTTCTTTTGGCGACCGGGGCTTTTGCATCCGCAATTATTTTTTCGTTTTCATCCCTGCCAAAGGCTGATTCCTTTCGAACACCAAAAACTATGGGGTCTGTCCTTAGTTCCAGTTTCTTTAGTGGTGCGGTGTAAGTTGTTTTCCAGGCTGCTGCCATAGCCTGATAAATTCGATCACTGAGAACAGCCCTGTTTTCTCGGGAACCGTCGTTGTATTTTCCAGCGGTAATATTCCCGGCACATCCAGTAAAATATATTTGAAAGACGGAAGGAGCGTCTGCTTGTCTTTTTTTTCTGGCCAATCCGCAAAAGTCAGAGCTTACCATGCCATCTCCATAATAACTCATTGGATGGGTGGCATAATAATGCATGGCAACTATGGGCCGCTCTCCCTGAAAAAAGCTTATTGTCTTTAAATTTGGATCAATCAAGCCCTCGGGCTCATCGCGCACCTCTTTTAATTTGGTTGCGCTAGTGCGAGTATGCTTCACTTTTCCATCTGGTCCTAGAATCCTTCGATTGGAAGCCACCTGATTCACAACTGCGGAACCCATGCCAATTCGATCAATTCGATGCAACCCCTTTAGACATTCTTTTAAAGCGGCAGCAGTCTTATTAACGCATTCCTCAAAGAATTTTAAATCCATACTGGGCTTGGCCATCACCATACGAAGCAATGCTTCGGCTTCAACGTCTGCCAGAGGGGCATTATGCTGGTGAACAGTATGAATGTGCACACGCTCTATGGATGTATGAGCGGCATCTGCCAGCGCTTTACGCCATAATTCAAATGCCTCGTTTCGAAGGCCACACCAATCAAGTGCGCAAATTACTATGGGGGGTTCCGGTCCGAGTAGCACAACCCCAACGGCTTCCAAGGGATCATCATGCCCGCGAACAGACTCTATCCATCCACCGCAAAGGGGGTGCCCCAAGGGTGGAGTAATATCAGCGCGAAATGTGCCAGCAAAGTAATTAGGCATGTAAAAAATTCATGACAAAAGTTTTCTCTCCCGCTCTTATCTTCTAATTCCTGTACCAAGAATCAACACAAATTCCTCTATACCAACAAGTTCCATAAACATTTACGTTTCAAAAATAAATCCGAGGCCATAAGACTTTCCCAGATTACGCATTCCAACAAACCATTTGCTTTATTCTGGAATTGCGACCTGAAAAATTGCAAGATGCTTTTATTCTTTAAAACAAGGAACCAGACATGCTTAAACTTTTAACCAAATGCCTGATATTTTTATTCTTTTGCAAAACATCTATCGCATATGCCGAGGAATCAAAAGCAAAGATATATGTTCTTTTATGGTTTGATACCGAGGATTATCTATTGCCTGAAAGCGATGACGCCGCATTAAAACTTGCAAAATATTTGACAGAACAAAATGTTCCCGCAACTTTCAAGGTGGTGGGAGAAAAAATCAGAACTTTGGAAATGCGGCAAAGGAAGGATGTCATAACCGCCCTTGCAAAGCACGATATTGGCTATCACTCTAATTTTCACAGTATTCATCCAACCCCAGCCGCATATTGTTCGAACCTGAATTGGGATGAGGGGGTAAATGAATTTCTTAGGCGGGAGCAGCAGGGGGCGTTGGATTTAAAAAGAGTCTTTGGGAAAACACCCAGTTGCTACGGTCAGCCCGGCAGCTCTTGGGCACCACAAAGCTACCCCGCTTTAAAAGAAATGGGAATTCCAGTTTACCTGGATGCCGGCCATCATGTTAACCTTAATGAAAGCCCATGTTATTACGCAGGTATTTTGAATCTCTACAAACTCAAGCACACTTTTCGCCCCAACTTAGATAACCTTGATAACCTCGAACCGGCAAAACAAAGGTTTATTGAGGCACGGTCTGACGCTTTAAAAAATGATCATACAATCGTAAGCACCTACTACCATCCATGCGAGTTGGTACACAAAGAATTTTGGGACGGAGTCAATTTTCGTGGGGGCGCCAATCCTCCCAGACAACATTGGAAATTACCCTCTCAAAAATCCCCCGCGGAAAAAGAACTGGCTTTCCGAATATTTCACGAATGGATCCAGTTTCTAAAACGATTTCCGGAAACCACTTTTATTTCCGCCTCGCATGCACATAAGCTTTTCACAGACACAGCCCAGAAGAAAATATTCCCACCTATGGAGGCTACTAAAGTCCGGCAAACAGCTTTGAAAGCCTTAAAACACCAGCTTCATGACAATTATTCATTAAGTTGCGCCGAAGTATTTTCCATCATGAACCAAGAACTATTGAGGATGCTGGGGGAAACCAAAACGCTACCAACACTCCCCAACCAGACAATCCTCGGCCCTACCAGCCTGGTAAAACCAGCAAATTCATCCATTGAAACTGATATTTCACAAATCCGAAGAACTTGCATGGATGTGCAAAACTATTTATCCAAACATTCAAAAATTCCCTCTGCCATCTGGCTGGGGAGCCAATCTATTGACCCGGCAAGTTATCTGGCTGGAATTATAAAACTTCTAGATCAGGGTGAATCCGCTTTGACTTCAGATAAATTTCAATTCCAACCGGCCTATATGGAAGACGAATCCTGCATAGAAAAAGATGAAACGAAACTTTGGAAATGGGTCATATTCCCTCCAGGTTTTAAAGCCACTGAAATGATGCAACTTGCAAAACAACAGGCATGGACATTAAAACCAGCTATTGCAAAAAAGGCATTTCTTTCCGAAGGGAAGCCTGATAAACCATAAGAATTGGAATTCACGCCAACAAACTACAGGATTTTTTCATGACAAATTCGATCCCAAGCGCCATTCATCTGAGGCTAGAAGATAATGTTGCCATTGCCACAAGGCATTTAACTGCCGGCGAAACCATCGACGCGGGCAATTTCAAAATAAAACCAAATACAAGAATAGGTATGGGGCACAAGGTAGCCGTAAAAGCCATTCGCAAAGGGGATTCGGTTTCTAAATATGGGCAAATCATTGGCTTTGCAACAACGAACATCGAACCCGGCGACCATGTACACGTGCATAATCTGGGTGCGGAAAACTTCGCCCGTGATTATGCTTTTTGCAAGGACAGGCCCAATCCTCCTGCGAAACCTGCTGAAAACAGATATTTCATGGGATACGACCGTGGCGATGGCAGATATGGAACACGAAACTACATTGCCATCATCAGCACGGTTAACTGCTCATCCAGCGTGAGCAAATATGTTTCTGAAAGGTTCCGCCAATCCGAATTGGTAAAAAACTATCCGAATGTGGATGGCGTGGTGGCCATAACCCACAAAGCTGGTTGTGCCATGCAATACAACGGACCTGATCATAACCAGCTAGACCTTACGCTGGCGGGTTTTGCTAAACACGCAAATGTAGCCGCATATATCCTGATAGGCCTTGGCTGCGAGACTGGCCAGGCTATCCACCTGATTGAAAATCAAAATCTTATTCAACTTAATGGTTCCGGGAAAAGGCCTCTGGTTCTTTCTATTCAGGAATGTGGTGGTATCAGAAAAACTGTTGAAGCCGGAATCAAGGCAATTGCCGAGCTTCTTCCAAGTGTCAATGAGCATAAAAGAGTATCACTGTCTGCCGACAAAATTATTCTTGGAACCAACTGTGGTGGCTCTGATGGAAACAGTGGCATTACCGCTAATCCAGCCTTGGGTGTGGCATCAGACATACTTATTTCTCATGGGGGAACCTCGGTACTAGCCGAAACCACTGAAATATATGGGGCGGAACACTTACTAACCCGCCGTGCAATCAATGAGCAAGTTGGCCAAAAACTTGTCGAAAGAATTAAGTGGTGGGAATGGTACACGGGAATCTTCGGGGCGGAAATCAATAACAACCCATCTCCAGGCAACAAAGAGGGCGGACTTACAACTATTTTTGAAAAATCCCTTGGGGCCATTGCCAAAGGAGGAAGTACTGCATTAACCGATGTTGTTGGTTATGCACAGCCAATTAAAACCAAAGGATTTGTTGTGATGGATACCCCGGGTTACGATCCTGTCAGCATGACAGGAATTGTAGCTGGTGGAGCAAATGTTTTGGTGTTCACAACCGGAAGAGGATCTGTTTTTGGCTGCAAACCTGCCCCATCGATAAAGGTGGCCACAAATTCTCCGATGTATCATCACATGATTGACGATATGGACATAAATGCCGGTACCATTCTTGAAGGCAACCCTGTTGAACAGGTTGGCAAACAAATATTCGAGGAAATACTTGAGGTTGCCAGCGGTAAAAAAACCAAGAGTGAACTTAATGGCGTTGGTGAGGAAGAGTTTGCCCCATGGAGTATCGGGCCTACCCTTTAATGCATCAAAGCGAGAATTTTTGCGGAATCAATCCCAAGATGATTCCGCAAACCAATCCAGAGGTGTGGGAAATATTCGCAACAGGTCCCAGCAAACCTGTCCAACAAATCACCAACCATATCAACAAAAAATTAAGCATTCCTTTTGGGACACCAATACCCAAAGATGGTTGAAATTCGCTTTTCATCCAGGAATAACCCACAAAACCGTAAATAACACCAGACATCCCACCAAAGATTTTAGGCTGAAAAAGCATTAATTTACCTTGTTCTAATCCGATTGCCCCAAGATAAAACTGGGCTATGTTGGTAGCGACACACAACAAAAGCCACAATAGGAAAAATCTCCCTGCCCCCCGAGCTAGCTCAATCATTTCCCCAAACTGCTTAAGGAGCAAACAATTGAATATCAGGTGCAAAGGGCCAAAGTGCAAAAAGACAGGGGTTACAAGTCGCCAGACTTCACCTGATTTTACTTCAGCCAACTGAAATCCTGCAGAATTTTCGCCTTGAATCCCAAAATTCTTGACCATTTTTTCCAAGTATTCTTCTCCAAACAATCCTGGCAACCCCATCGCAATGGTTGCAAGTAAAAGGAAAATAGTAACCTTGGGCGCACCAGGAACCTGAACCAATGGAACTTCCAAGTATCTTGAGTTCTGTTCCTGAGTTTCTTTTTCCTGAAGGATATTCAATGCTTTGGGCTGGGCATCCACATAAATCCCGGCCGATGGATTGTTCAAAAAGATGGCTAGCTCATCTTTGGCACAGGAAAGTAAATCTTCATTTATAACCCAGATTTTCCACCCGGAACCCACTCGATCCAATTTTGTCTCAATGTTTTTGGTTATAAGGTAATTTTCAAAAACTTTGGCATCCACAGGATCCGGAATAAATCCAATTAATCTCATTGAACTTCCATTACTTATTTAGGACTTTTTACATTCGGGCCATAATAATACTGAATCCTGAGAATGCCACAGGAAATCACAGATTCAGGTCAAAAGAGGACAAAATGGAATCAAAAGCCCGGAAGAAAAATAGAGCCAGCCAAATTGTTTCCTCCCTGAAAAAATTATATCCCAACGCCCATTGCGCGCTTAAATACAATTCCCCGCTGGAATTGCTAATTGCAACCATCCTTTCGGCCCAATGCACAGACGCAAGGGTAAATATGGTAACACCGGCACTTTTCAAGCGCTTTAAAACAGCGAAGAATTTCGCGGATGCATCCCAGGAAGAAGTTGAAGATATCATCCGTTCCACCGGCTTCTACCGCAACAAGGCAAAAAACATTATCGCTTGTTGCAAAAAAATTGTGGAAGACCATGGGGGTAATGTGCCAGACTCCATGGATGAATTGGTTCCTCTCCCCGGTGTGGGTAGAAAAACGGCAAATGTGGTTCTTGGAAATGCTTTTGGCAAACCCGGTCTTCCCGTGGACACGCATGTGGGAAGATTATCCAGAAGGCTTGGATTGTCAGAGAACAGTGACCCGGTAAAAGTGGAATACGACATCCACGAATTAGTACCCGCGGAGGAATGGACCATGTTGGGACATCGCTTGATTGAACACGGCCGGCAAGTTTGTGAAAGCAGAAAACCCGACTGTGATTCCTGCCAAATTGCCGACCTTTGCCCGAGAATCGGTATATCTCCATCAAATCCCAAAAGCACCTCAAGGAAGAAGAAATCATGAAAAAGGAACTATTAAATCGTTTTTGCGAATATGTAAAAATAAACACTCAGGCCAATGATGCCACTCATGAATACCCAAGCTCTAAAGGCCAGTGGATTCTTGGCGAATTACTGGCAAGGCAACTTCGGGAAATGGGAATCAGCGATGCCCACCAGACAAAGCACGGATTAGTTCTTGGAACCTTGGTATCAAATCAGGGATCAACCGGTCCGTCCATTGCCTGGATAGCGCATATGGACACATCCCCTGAAACTTCGGGGCAGAATGTGTGTCCCCAGGTATGGGCTGATTACAATGGCAAAGACATTGTTCTTCCGGGTGACAAATCAAAAATCATCCGGTTGGATGAAAATAGCGAACTTCTATCACTTAAGGGCAAAACAATAATAACATCCGATGGTACCACTCTTCTGGGGGCCGACAACAAATCGGGAATCGCGGTCATCATGCAAGCCGTGAAGACTTTGATTGATAATCCAAAAATAAAACATGGCCCAATTCGCGTTTGCTTTACTTGTGACGAGGAAATTGGCAAAGGCGTCAATCATCTTGATCTACAGGAACTCAATGTCAAGGCTGCATACACACTGGATGGAGCGGGCCACTCGGAAATCGATGGCGAAACTTTTTCCGCAGACCTGGCAATGGTTCGTATTTCCGGCAAAAATATCCATCCGTCCATCGCCAAGGGAAAGATGATCAATGCCATTCGAATTGCATCAAAATTTATTGATCATCTGCCACAGGCGCGTCACTCTCCTGAAACCACCGAGGGATTTGAAGGATTCATGCACCCTTACACCATTGAGGGCGGGGTTGCAGAAGTAGCCATAAAAATATTGCTGCGTGATTTCAAATCCCAAAAGCTAAGGGATTATGAGGACACCCTAAGAGGTATAGCCTCTGCAGTTTTACTGGATCATCCCGGGGCGGCAATTGATATCCAAATCACAAAACAATACCGAAACATGGCGGATGGAATGGCAAAAGAACCCAGGGCTATTCCCCTGGCTGTGGAAGCGATGAAAAAAGCCGGACTTTCGCCAAAGGTCACCTCGGTACGCGGTGGCACCGATGGTTCCCGCCTTACTGAACTTGGTTTACCGACTCCCAACCTTAGTACAGGCGAACATAATCCTCACTCACCCTTGGAATGGACCTGCCTGGAAGAAATGGAAACCGCGGTGAATGTTTTGCTTGAGTTGGCACAACTGTGGGCACAAGAAAGCTGATTTTCTTGGCAAACACCCTTGTTTTAGCTTAAATTTCTAAATTCATAACCTTACACCGAGGTAAAAAATGCTTACCAGAAGA
>JBEGQX010000293.1:0-10502 GCA_041180805.1 Planctomycetota bacterium | reverse complement strand
GAGGGAAAAGGTATATGGGGTACCTGGGGGATTATTGATTCTGAAACAGGTATCCATCTTGCCGGCGGGTTTCACATATGGCCGGAAGGGCAGGGGTGGGGTCCTGCGGATAGTTTGTCGGAAGAATTAGATCTGCCATTGGAGCAAGTTCCAGAGTTGGTTCCCGCCTGATGTTATTTATCCACAACACTGATGGATATTGGATTGCTTGCGTATCCGCGCTTTACGGTAAAGTTCAGCGATACATTAGCAAGCACGCATACTGGTACGGGTGCGCATGATTTTGCATCCGGTGCCGCTTTCAAGATGATCTTGCCCTTGGTTTCTTTTTCGGTCAGGGCAGTCTTAGCTCCGGCATCCACCACGGTCACGCCAGGGGGAAGGGGATTTCCAAATATGGCTCCAAGGTGCCTGTGAATCACATCCAAGCTGACCCGACCCTTGTAATTTTCATTCCGGGCGATCTCTATTTCGATCTCCATGGTTTTTCCAGGTGCCAGTTCGATCTTTTCAGGTTTTACTTTTACCACGGTAAGATCCCTGTCTGGGGTGACAGCTACAATCTGGGTTTCGACAGGCCAGGTACTTCTTCCGCCTCCGGGCATTTTCAATTCCGTTAGCGGTTCAACTCGTTTACGGATGGTGACATCTTTGCCAGAAGCGTCCTTATAGGTGCCTTCCGCAAAAATATTCACCAATCCTGCATTTGGTTTGGAATCTCCTGCACATTGAAATATCAAGCAACCATCATTAACAGTCGCAGGAAGAGTCAATGGCACTTGATTGACACCGGCGGGAAGATTTTCCGACTTAAAAGTTACAGGGCCGGTAAAGCCCGAGTTTCTTTTAACTCTGACATACCAAGCCGCATTCATTCCGGGGGGAATTCCAGCTTTGTCATCGTCGCAAGTTACTGTGAAATCCGGAGTTTCTTTGGTTGCAAAAAGGGCGTAGTTAAAACCATTTCCGCCCCGATTCAAAAGATCTCGTACTTGAACTTTGAAGTTGCCATCGGCAGGGGCGGTAAAAATTAGCTGGGAATCTTTGGTCGTGTTCGCAAGATCATCATTGGATGCAAGCACTTTGCCTTTTTCATCAGCAATGGCAAGGAAGCTATCCAGTTCGGAACCAAGCCTTCTGGCGCGAACTTCCAAACGAATCGCGTCCCCCTTCTTCAGGGTCATGGGGAACTCCTGAGTCTGGCCGTTCTTAAGTATTCTGCTGTTGACCACACAGGGGATGGCAAGACCACGGGCAGCCGTGGCGCTATCCAAAATTGGCAAATCAGTCAGGTGCACTGGAAAGGCATTGCTGAGCCCAAGCGATGTTTTTACTTGTGCAAAAACTGTTATCTCGGGTTTGGCCTGTTCTGTAAGTCCAAGTAATGGCAATGCATTTTCGGGGAGATTTGCGCCACCCAAGGTTGCCTGAAATGGCCCCTTTGTGGCAAATACTAATGGGAAAGCCCAGTTTACGTACGGGCCTCCGGTAACAATCAGGTTGTACGGCATCACAGTACTGGAGGCAAAATCAACATCCCGCACCACCACCATATACTCGCCGTGGGAATTAAACTTGTAACTTATGCTGGGGTCTGCAAAGTGGAAATCATCATTCGCCGCTAATTCTCGGCCAGAGGAATCATGAATGGTTACAATCGGGTCGATAGGGGTAAACTGGCTGTGTCTTTTGTAGAAAAATCGGTGGGATACCACGGCGAAGCTTATGGTCTGACCGGCTTCTGCCTTGAACTTGTAAGCATCTACCTGCTCCTTCGCGGAAAGCATACCTGAAACCACCGAATTAACATCGATCTTTTGGGCCGCTGAGAAATCTGCATGCGGAGCGGTCTGCTCAATCAAGACAGGTTGATCCGTAATTAAGACCTGCCCTACCGTGGAAGCTCCTGAGTTGGCGGCGATTCGGAATTCCCTGAAACCTACAGTGGCTTCCTTGTCCACCAAAACCTTCATTTTTAATTCGTTGGCTTTGGAGCTTGTAAGGGGTTCCGCTTTGATTCCTTTTCCCTCAAAAAGAATCGCTATGGCATTACCAGGGTTGCTGGATTCGCAGGAAAGAGTCACCTCGGATGTGGCCCCCCTTTGAAGGGCCGCGGGGTACATATGGGTAATTTGTGGAAATGAAGTCTGGGCCATGGCATTTTCTGCCAGAAACACAGATGCTATTGCCAGAATACTTTTTAGTGATTGAACAGGAATTCGCGGGTGTTTAAAAGACTCCACAGCAGATCCTCCAGCCCTTCACGAGCGTCACTTGCCTGCGCAATCTCGGAAAGGGCATCTTGTTTTTCCTCGGGTTTGGGAAGCCTGGACAATGTCACCAGAAAAAGCTCTTCAACCGCTTTGTCCATTGGCACTTTGTCGGCAACAAGTTTCTGAACCCTGCTGGAACGATCGGAAAGCTTTCGGTTCAAAAGGTTGCCGCTCATCAAAAGCAAGGCCTGCATCATGTTGGCGTTTTCACTTCGTTCACATTCACAGGAAGCCACTCGGCGCGGGCGGCCAAAAATATCCATGAAACTCGAGCTGAACTGGGAATCCGGAAGAGATATTGCCCGATAGCCCAACGGAACATCGGTGAATTTCTCACGGGTTCCACAGGCGAAGTCCACCGCATCCAGAAGTTGCTCAGCTCCAAGTCGCTTGGAACGGTAGTGTGTGCAGTATACATTGTCCCCATCCGCGCTTGAATCGGGGTTACTTTCACTGGAAAGCTGGTAAACCGAGGAATTCATAATGGTCTTAAGCAAATGCTTGATGTCGTAGTTGTGGGCGATAAGGTCCCTGGAAAGGGCTTCCAGTAATTCGGGGTTCGAGGCAGGGTTGGTAGACCGGATATCGTCAATTGGATTGATAAGTCCCCGGCCAAAATAATAACCCCAGTAACGGTTCACAAGATTCCTTGCTAATGAAAGATTATTCTTGTCTTTCAGCCAGGAAACCAAGGCGTTGCGCCTGTCCACGGGGTCATCGGTAATCTCGCCACCAATCGGCTTTGGAGGAAGAACCTTGCCTGTGCGTGGGTGCGTTGATTCCCCCGCGGTATTCAAATAAATGGTGGTGTCACGACCCTGAAGGCCAAATTCAGTACTGTTCTTTTTGGCAACTCGGGAGAAGAATGCGGCCATGCTGAAGTAATCTGATTGGGAGATGTTTTCAAAAGGATGGTGGTGGCATTTTGCGCACTGCACCCTGATACCCAGAAAAACCTGACAGGCTGTCTCGTTCCATTCATCCCTGCTGCCATTCACGAAAAAGTTGGCAGGTCCATTGGCGTAGGGGCTGCCAACAGCAGTCAACAACTCTCCGGAAAAATCATCCATGCGTTTGTTGTCACGAAATGCCGCTCTGAGCCAATTATGAAGGGACCACATTCCTTTTTTTTGCAGCACAGCTCTACTGTTGCGAAGGAGATCGCCCCATTTATAAGCCCAAGCATCCACATATTCGGGCCTTTCCAAAACCTTTTCGATGGCCTTCCTTCGCTTTTCCGGATCTTTGTCCGCCAAGAAGGCTCGAATTTCATCCGGAGTTGGCAGCGTGGAAATGGTGTTCAGGTAAATGCGCCTGAAAAATTCCTCATCAGAACAGTTGTAGGTGGGCGAAAGTCCTGTCTTTTGCCATTTCTGAACCCAAATATCATCAACAAGGTTCTTTTTGGGAAACTTATCAAGTCCCTTTGCGGTGCCGTAAGGAAGGATAATTCTGAAAATGCCAACCGACCCCAGGTAACGAACCATAACCACAGTTTCACCCGCGCCTATTGCATTCACATTGCCCTTGTCGTCGGTGATAGCCACGGAGGTGTTTAGCGAATCGAAGGATGCCTTGGCGTTCACAATTTCCTTTGATCCATCCGCATGCGTCGCGGTGGCCTTGATCAAAAACTTGTCACCCGGCTTGGCGATTACCTCTGTGGGTTCCACTTGAAGGGATTGAAACACCTTCTCTTTGGGGGAAGGCCCTGGCATTCCCTGTCTAATCCACTTGGTTAGCAGATTGTATTCTGCAGATCCCAGAACAAGTCTTTTCCCCCCTTCATGAGGGGCTTCCAAAGTTGGTTTGCGAAGAAAAAGACTGTCTTCAGGTGAGTTGTTGGAAAATCTGCGCCCCATGGCGCCTTTGCTAATTTCACGGTAATCGCTTGATTCGTCAAAACCCCTCAGCGAAAGCTTTAAACCGCCTTGCCCATATTGCGCTCCATGGCATGCACCCATGTTGCAACCCAGACGGGTCAAAACAGGTTGCACATCATTGGTAAACGAAACAATCGGATCTTCAGCAAATGCATGAACAAAGCTGCTTGTTTGAAATAATATGCCTACGCAAAAGAGTCCAAAGATTCTTTCCATGGCAGTTCCCTGGTAAAAGCGAAAGTATAAACAAAGATCAAATCAGCTCGGATATTACCTTGCCATTCAGGTTGATGCGGAAAGGTCGGCCATCAGGTGCAACATAGTGCTTGTCCAATGGAATTCCAAGCAAAGTGTAAAGAGTTGCGGCGATATCCTCGATTTGAATGGGGTTGGCCTTGGGTTGTTCCGCATTTGCATCACTTTGGCCCACAACCATCCCTGTTTTAAATCCACCGCCACCAATCCCAAATACTGTTGAACCAGCCCAGTGGTCACGGCCTGCGGCAGAGTTAATCTTTGGGGTTCTTCCAAAATCGCCGGCCCAAATTACCATGGTGTTTTCCAACATCCCGCGAAGTTTCAAATCTTCCAGCAGGGCAGACCACCCCTGATCAATGGTGGGAAGCAATCTGGTCTTAAGGCTTTTGAAATTGTCAGCATGGGTATCCCAGCCACCCATGGTTACATTGACGAAACGAACACCCGAATCCACCAGTCGGCGCGCCAAAAGGCAAGATTGCCCAAACTTGGTCATGCCATAACGTTCACGAAGGCTTTGAGGTTCCTGGCTGATGTCGAAAGCTTTTTTGGCCCCGGGTGAGGTGATCATGGAGAAAGCTTTTTCATAAAAGCTGTTCATGGCCCCGATATCGTTGCCTGTGGTCTCGACTTTCTTCTGCCATTTGTCAAGCTTTACCAGCATGCGTTCCCTGCGTTGAAACCTTGTTGATGTCATTCCGCCAGGAAGGCTGACACCATCGATACTGAAGGTTGGTTTGCTGGGGTCTTCCTCAATGATGAAGGGATTGTGCTCACTACCTGCGTAGCCTGGCAGACCACCACCAAAACGCTGGTCAATGGAGTTGCCAAGTTGGACATAGGGTGGCATACCATTGCGATAACCTAATTCACGTGACATGACTGCGCCGTAGGTGGGATGAACCACAGTGGGATTAAAGCGCCAGCCTGTAAGCATGTACGCATCCGCAACGCCGTGACTTCCGTTGTAAGAATAACCCGAACGGATAACGGAGAACTTATCCAAGTTCTTGGCCATCATGGGCAGGTGTTCGCTGAATTGAACGCCGGGGATGGTGGTTGGGATAGTCGAAAACTCTCCACGAATATCTGTTGGCGCATTTGGTTTAGGATCAAATGTATCAATGTGGCTTGGGCCACCTTGCATCCAAAGGAAGATTACGCTTCGTTCCTCAGCGGGATCTTTTTTCTTTGCGGCTTGTGCTTCCAGAAGTTTGGGCAGGGTAAGCCCGGCAAGGCCAAGGCTGCCAATTCGAATGAAATCTCTTCGGTTGGTTCTCTCACAGTCAGTATTTTTGCCGAAAGAAAAATCGATCATGGTCTTACTCCAGGCAGGACATCTTTAATTGGAGTCAAAAACTTACAGGTGGGACTTTTGAAGTTTAATCTGCCAGCAATTCGAAATCAAGCAGAAGGACTAATCTAATATCGGTTTTTTGGCGAAATTTAATGACTGGGAATCAGATCGTAACGCATTACTCGAAAGCATCGGATGGATTGCCAGTTTTTCCGGATTCCTGGGTCTTTTTGTGCAAAGTGTTGCGGTTGATCCCAAGTCTTGTGGCAGCCTTGACTTGTACGTGGTCGCATTCATCCAAAACTTGCTGGATAAGTTCCTTTTCCACAGCGCCCACAATCTGTTCGGTTAATAATCCGTCTGGAACGGACTGAATTCCCATCCTTACCAACTGCCTGATAAGGCCATTTAAATCATTTCCCATGGACTTTGTTTCAAGGCTTTTATATCTCTTGACCTTCTTTCCCGGTGGTCCAATCTTGTTCGGATTCAAAGGCTTGCCATCGGAAAGAACCACCGCCCTTGCCATGTAGTTTTCCAATTCACGTACATTTCCTGGCCAGTCGTGATGTTGCAATATTTTCAGCATCTCATCTGTCATCGCGGGGGCATCTATGCCATTTGCCTCGGAATGCCTGGCAAGGAAATAGGTTGCAAGATCTGGAATGTCTTCAACCCTCTGCCTGAGTGGTGGCAGATAAATAGGTACCACATTCAGTCTGTAGTAGAGATCATCACGAAACCTGCCGGAGTCGATCTCGTCTTCCAAATATTGATTGGTGGCGGCAACCACCCTGCAATCCACCCGGATGGTTTTGCTTTCTCCGACTCTTTCAAATTCACTTTCCTGAAGCACGCGAAGAAGTTTTACTTGCAGCTTTGCACTCATGCTGGAAATTTCATCCAGAAAGATAGTGCCACCATGTGCGGCTTCGAATCTGCCTGTTTTGTTTTCCACCGCGCCGGTGAAGGCGCCTTTGACATGGCCGAAAAGCTCGCTTTCCAGCAAGCTTTCATTTAGAGCGCCGCAATTCACCCGGACATAGGGGCCATCATGCCTGTTCGAAAGATTGTGAATGGCACGGGCAATTAATTCCTTGCCTGTTCCAGTTTCACCAACGATCAAAACAGTGGCCTGGCTGGGCGCAACCTTTTTTACCAGTTCAAACACCTCCTGCATGGCGGTTGAACTGCCTATGATCTTGTTCAAAGCGGATTTTTCAGATTGGTCGGTGGGATGAACGCCCCGAGTCATTCGTGTTGCCCTTTCCACCCATGTTAGTCCTACAGTTATTTAATAAAAATCAGGGTCATTTGTCGCCATGAATCAGGGGTTCGGATTTAAGGTTTATTGGGGAAGCTTGCCCAGCCCCTTTTTTGAAATCAGCACCGCTAATTGGTTTGAAGATAATCTGGGAGAGTCTACCACCAGACTTTCCATCTCTGTTTGCACAAATGAAGCCAAATTATCGCCATTCCAGCCAACCTCTCGCAGTCGGGGTTCTATCCAATGGTGAAACTTTTCCCGGACTTTGTCAGTAAGGCGGGAGACATTGCTTTCGTGAATACCAAGAAAAGACGCGGTTTCACGCTGGGTTAGCTTGTAGCGTATTCTAAGGCCCAGTAGCAGTATTTCCTGATCAGAAACCCCCTCGAGCCATTCCTGGGCCGCAAGACGGAATTCCTGGTGCCAGCGCTCATCGGAAACTTCCGGGGCATGCCAATAGGAATTGTTATCTGGTTCATCTTCGGCAAGCGATTTGGAGTGCTTCTTACGCCTGAGTCGGGTCAGGTGAAGGTTGTGAAACACCCGAATCAACCATGGCACCAGGGGCCTGCGCCCATCGTATTTGGCAAGCACCGGAACAGAATCCGAATTTTCCCCTGTCAGCAAAAATCCCCAGAACTCTGCCACGGATTCCTCCTGTCGGGGGGAATCTCCGGGAAAAAGTGCCTGGGCCCTTTGCCTAAGTGCGTCAATAAGTAGAAAATCCTGCCTCCCGGCATGAGATCGAAACAAGGTTTCCCAAGCTTCCGGATGGTTTTCCAGGCAGCCGATGGCCAGATACCAATCGAGTAAAACCAATCCTTCGAAAATTCCCCGGGATGGAAGTCCGTTTGCCTGGGCCTTTTCGTTGTAAAGGTTGGCGCACCTGCGCAAATGCTCCCGTATTTTTTTTGGGTTTAAATGCAGCTTTGGGAAATGGATGCGTGAAAAAGCGCACAGTTTCTTTGCCTGTATATCTTCCTGATTAGTTTGGGATTCTTCCTGAATCATGGGTCATCCGCGTTGTGGGAAGAGCAAAAATTCCACCCGATCGTATTTGTTCTCGGTGGGGACCCCAAGGGTGGGCACATCACGAGTGCCCAAACCTAGTGGAGTGATTTTCCTGCGAGAGAACCAGCCGTTCTTGTGTACGGAATGCTGGTTTTTCAGATAGTCCATCACCGCTTCCGCCTGTTGCCTGCAGAGGAGTTTGGATGTTTCCATATTGTTGGAAATGTTCTGGTGAAAACCCACAATCACCATCTCGCTATCTTTGGGGAAACCATTGATCCAAGGTACTATTTCATCAAGGTGTTTTCTTCCCAGCGGGTTGAGGATGGCTGTGCCAGGATCAAAAAGATTCTCGCTATCCAAGGTTTTTCGCCTGCAGTCTGCGTTGGGTCGAACGATGATTTCAATCGGGTTTTCCACATAACTGCGCACAATGGGCATTTTTTTCAGTGCGTCCGCATCCTGCTGGAATGATTGCATGGTTTGATTGGTCTGCTGGGTAAGCTGAACCAGCGAATCGTAAAGCTTGGAATCCTTCGTCAATTTGCCAAGTGACCCATCCCCCTGTTTGATACTTGCAAAAGTATCAGACGCCTGCTTTAAAACATCCGCAAAGTCGGTGGATGGCTTGGAAGCAACAACCCCTTTGCTGGAAATGGGAGGGGTTGTTTCGGAACCGGGGTTTAATTCCAAGACTTTAACCCCTAGAAGTCCCTCGGAATGAATGGCTACCGTTGAGTCTTGTCTTATTAACCCTCTGTACCTGCCTTGCACAAGGAATTCCACTTCTACGGGGTTTCCTGGAGATTGTGGGGCAATAATTCTGGAAACTTCCCCGGCATCCATACCCAGTATTCTTACCCGGGTTCCAGGGGCCACTCCCCGAATCTCGGGAAAAAACGCTTTCAAAACCAGGGGCTTGCTGCCAAGGTTTCCCCTGAAACCAATGCCGAAGATACCCAAACCCAGAAGGATTGCCACCACGATGAATATACAACCCAGGGTTATGGCTTGTCTGGTGGTGATGGGACGCATGAATATCTCCGTGACTCTTCAAAAATTATAACCATTCCAATGGCAAAAATGCTCTGGGAATTTGTCCTTTTTCCGGAATAAGACTTGCGTAAATACCGCCAAAATCATGTATGATAGACAAAGTTGATTATCCCATTCTCCCGGCGATTCCAGGAGTCCATTCATGGCTGGCGGGTTCAAGCAAGCGTGTCCAAGTTGCGAAGCCAAGGTTTCTGTCCTTGAGGATGAAATCGGCAAGAAGAAAGAATGCCCGGAATGCAAATTCCGCTTTAAAGTGGAGGCTCCTTCCAAGGACAAACCCGCGGAAAAGAAACCAGCCGAGAAGAAACCCAGCAAAGAGGCAGCCGTTAAGGCAAAAGCTGAGATTAAAAAAGCTGCCACCGAGGATAAAACCTCCAAAAAGCCAGCCGGCAAAAAGAAAAACAACACGCTTCTCATTGGAGGCGCCGTGGGCGGAGTGGCGCTGATTGCAATTATTGGCGCTATTGCCATGTTTTTCATGGGTGGGGAAGAACCAGCACCTGAAAAAAAGAAGGGCAAGCGTGATCGAGGCCAGCAAGTGGCCAAAAGCAATAATCAAAAGGCTCCGGAAACCAACCCTGATATGCCGCCGGAGGAAAAAAAGGCCGAGCCAGATGCGACTCCCATGCAGACTGCTGCGACTCCAAAAAAGGATAATGCAGACCCTGACATTTCCAACTGGCTTCCCAACGACACAAAGATGATCCAGTTGATTCACATGAAGGGTTTTATGGATACGATTCCCATGCGTGCGATGATCAATACGCCTGGGGCCTTCAATAGGGATGATTTTAAGAAAACTTTTGGTGTCGCGCTGGAGGAAATGGATCAAGTCATGCTCGCTAGAAGCGCAGCGTTTGACCTGAGCCAGTTTGTGCAAAGCATTCCGTTTGTTGGAATGATGGCACCCAAGGGATGGAAGATGGCCATTCTTCGCTCCGAGAAGCCATTTGATCTAAAAATTCTTGAGGCCAGCATGGGCCTTACTACTGAAAGGCCAGTTGAAAACATCAAATGGCACAAAGTATCCGTACCATTGGACGCTCTCAGTACCACATTGTTTGACTTTGATCCGCAAAAGGACAAACTTTCCATGACCTTGGTGGATGCAAGAACCATGGTTCTTGGTACCGAGGCCAAAATGCAGGACTTTCTTGCCAAAGATAAGGCAAAGCCCAAGAAGATTTCCACGCCGCCTCCACCCCCAATGCCTATGGCAGACCCCAACAATCCAATGCCTCCTGGTGCAGAGGGTGCTGCGCCTCCTCCCGGTGGAGTTAAGCCGGCAGGTGAGGGTGCTGCGGCTCCTCCCGGTGCTGCAAGGCCTGGTGGCGAGGGTGCCACTGCACCACCTGCAGACCCAAATGCTCCGCCCATGCCAATGCCTGCAGCACCACCCACGGCAGTTACAGGCAACCAATATCAAACTTTGCCCGGCAGGTTTTCCAAGGCCATGC
>JBEGQX010000292.1:0-5531 GCA_041180805.1 Planctomycetota bacterium | reverse complement strand
GCAGAAGAAAAACTGCTGTTGCCCGCGTAAGGATTTGTGAAGGTAAAGGTAACCTTATTATCAATGACCGCCCTCTACAGGAATATCTGACCGAAGAAAAAGATCGTAACCTTGTCACAGGTCCATTAGCTTTAGCTGACGTCACCAAACGTGTAGATGTTTTCGTGAATGTTCATGGTGGCGGTTTTTCCGGTCAAGCCGGTGCAATCAGCCAGGGAATTGCCCGTGCACTGAAGGAAATGTTTGGTCTTGAAACCGTTCAAGAACAGCCAGTTGAAGAAGGGGCTGCAGCTCCGGTAACCTTGGCGAAGAAGCTTCGCGATTCTGGTTATCTCACTCGAGATGGCAGAATGAAAGAACGCAAGAAATATGGTCGCAAAGGTGCTCGCAAGAGTTTCCAATTCTCCAAGCGTTAATAAATCGATTCAAAATCAAAAAGCACGGGTTTCAAATCCGTGCTTTTTCCATTTATTAAGTCTTTCCAGAATTTCATTTCCTCTTATTAACCGCTGTTGGTTTAATTGAATTGAATCGCAGGGAATAGTAAGCCATTTAGCCCACCGAACTAACGCACATGCCAGGCCTGATAAACAATAAAACTTAGCCAATGAAACATCCAACGAACCAAAATCATCGTACGCTTCCAAGGCTTTTTGCCAATTCGAATCTTCCCATGGTTCAAAGTCAGCCATCAATCTGGCAAAATCAGCCTCCAATGGATTAACTTTCATTGCCTCAAAATCAATTATCCCTACAACTTTTTGGTTATTAAAAATAAAATTAGCCAGCCTTGAATCACCCCAACACCATTGCACGAATTTGGAATCGTTGATTCTTTCAAATTTGGGAAGCACAACAGGAAGCAACCCCGCCATTAAATGAACGACCTCCTTCATAAAATCTGATTCAATTTCCCTAATCTTCACTTTTAACATGTATTCATGAAAATCGTTAAGAATAGATCTTCTTTTTAATAACGGACACGAAGCCAAAGATTTCTCGGCTTTGATAGTGGATAATGCGTGGTGAAAATCCGCTAATACTTCAAAAGCGTTATAAAGATAACTTTTTTCTTTTTGATAATCCAATGATTCACCAGGAACCCACTTTGCGCATTCCCAGAAATAATCAGCATAGTATGCTTCCGAGCCACCTTTAAATGGCACGACAAAATTGGGTAATAAATTGAATCCTCGTTTTTTAACATGATCTAAGCAGTTCCAAACCTTAAAATGCTTTTCTCTGTATTCCTGAGAGATGGCTTTGAAAATAAAAGAGGACTCTTTATAAGAAACTTTCACCAACGGCCTGCCAGATAGGCCCAGACTTACAAGTATTTTTTCCCATGCTCCCGGCAAACCAAATAGCGGAGGAAGTTTATCCGGAACAATCATGGTTACATTTATTTTAAAGAACCAACAATTACTGAATCACCAGATCCGCGAAATAATTTGGATTTAAAAATCGCCTTTGGGTAAACCCCCAAAACAATAGTTGCTATTGCCGCCAACCCAATAGCAAGAAATATGGGTCGCAAAGCCAACTTTCTTTCCTGTGGCCACACCGAGGGTTTAAAGTATAAGCCAGACACAATTTTCAGATAAAACCATGCGCCAATCGCTGCGTTAACAACAGCAATAACAGCGAGCAACAAGTAAACATTATGAGTTTCCACGGAAATATTATTTTCCGAATTGAATGGCACACTGGCTGCACTAAAAATCATAAGAAATTTCGCTAGAAAACCGCCGGTTAGGGGGATTCCAGTAAGACTGAAAAGGAACAAAACAAGAATGGCAGCAAGCCATGGATTAGTTACAGAAGTTCCCGCCAAATCATCCCAATCAACAATTTTCCTTTCTTGATTTTGTAATGCCTCTAGGATGGCAAATACTCCATAAGTCGCAAAAAAGTACGCGAAGAGATAAAACAAAACCCCTCCAACCAGGTCAACTCCATGGTCTGGAGCTAACTTGGGAGCAACCGAGAGGGCCATCATCAGGTAGCCAGAATGAGTGATGCTTGAGAAAGCCAGAATTCTTCCTAAATTCCTCTGCAGCAAGGCCATGGTGGATCCAAGACACATGGTTATTGCTGCCAAGATCCAGAACAAAAGACTAATGGAATCCCCTAGTGAACCGGATTGCTGGCCTACCATGGCAAAACCAAATAGCCTTAACAATGCGACAAAACCAGCCACCTTGGGTACCGTTGCAAGCATTGAAGCGGCACGAAACGAAGTACCTTGATATACATCGGGTGCATAAAAATGGAAAGGAACAAGACTTACTTTAAAACCCAGCCCTGCGACAATTGCAATGACAGGGATCACAACCATCGGCACAGGATTTTTGTTAGCAAGGAAGGTATCTTGTATCAAAGAAATATTCGTGGATCCTGTCAAACCAAACATATAACTGAAACCAAACAACAGCATGCCAGCAAAAAGCACACTCAGGTAAAAATATTTTAATGTGGCCTCCATTGAAGCCTTTGAATTGCCTCCAAGAAATAAAAGGATGTAAGAAGGGATACTTATCAACTCCAATCCCAGAAACAAAACAATCAAATCATTGGAGCTAGAAACAATTGAACATCCTGTAACCTGGAAAATAATCATCGCGAAGATTTCAGGGCTGTATTTTTCCTGATTTGCAGCCCAAAACAGAAGGATAAAAAAGAATCCCATGCCTATGGCAAAATGCCTGACAAAGGTAGAAAGCTGATCTTGGAGAACTGGCTGCAAGTAAAGAGAATCTGTCGGAAAAATATCGCGAGGGACCTGCCAGAGAAGAGAATAGGCCCCAAGAACGCCAGCAATCGAAATAATACCCCAAGGGAGCTTGGCGCGAAGGAATGGTGAAACCAAAAGCATTAATGTTCCAAAGGCAATAAGGAATGCCTCAGGAACTAAAAATTTTAAAGAATTTTGCAAAACAACAGCAGCTTCCATGATTATTCCAGTCTCACCTTGTTTTATTTCCAGAATCGACCGCCCATTTTGGCAAATGCTGGTTCGATTTTGCGATTACCTTTGAAATGAGATGGGTTTCCGGCCTGATAGTATCAATCAATCCCTGTGGAAAAACACCCAGGTATAAACACAACAAAGCGGTTGGAATAACAAGGATCTTTTCGAGTGTTGTTATATCACTGGTATTTTCCTGCTTTTTAAATACCGGTTCTTCCAAACCTTGGAAAAACACCTTCATAAGCATACCCAGGAAATACCATGCCCCAAGAACCATTCCCAAAGAAACAAATCCCGCGAGGACCTTTCCAGAAAAAAGCGTCGTCCGAGCATCAAACAAACCGAGCACGCACAATAATTCTCCGACAAAACCATTTAGCCCTGGAAGGCCAACACTACACATCACAAAAAAGACCATGAAACCAGAGAACATTTTTATCCGTGATCCCAATCCCTGCAAATCCTTAAACCTTGTTGTTCCATACCTCTGCAACAAACCTTCGCAAAGGAAAAACATAATCCCAATGTTAATACCGTGATTGATCATTTGGACCATCGCTCCGGATAATCCGGTTTCGTTCAATGAAAAGGCACCAACCATGCAAAAACCAAGATGGCTAAGGGAACTGTATGCCAGCATTTTTCGAATATCATCCTGTGCTATGGCACAAGCTGCTCCGTACAATACTCCAACCACACCCAAGGCAATAAAAAGCATGGCCCCAAATTCTGAAGATGCGTTTGGAAGAATTGGTAAGCAAATCCTGATAAACCCAAAAACACCAAGCTTGGCTAAAATTCCACTCATTATTAGGGTGACACTTGTCGGGGCCTCGAAATAACCAGTGGGTTGCCAGGTATTCACAGGGACCACCGGCACTTTGACAGCGAACCCAATCATAAGAAACATAAATATCCATTTTTGAACACTGTTCCAATCGCGTAAATATTTTCCATCTGTTTCAGGAACAGCTTTTTGCACAATTTCTGATGTTTGACTTGACGCAGTGACCAATTCCGGAATCGAAAAAGTTATTGGCTTTTCATGATTGGTGATAACCGACTCCTGATGCATCGCAGAAACAAGAGTTATGATTCCAAGCAGGGTAAATAGACCACCGGCCAGGGTATAAATGAAGATTTTCCTTGCCGCATAAAGCCTATTGGCCCCTCCCCACAAAGCGATAAGGAATAGTAAGGGAACCAAGGTAAACTCAAAAAACGTGTAAAACTGAATAATATCAAAAGACAAAAATGCACCCAAAGTCGCAAAGTGCAAGATTGCCAAAAGCGTGTAAAAAATTGCGGCGTTTACAGTGATGGAGTTCCATGCAGCGAATATTGCTGCCAGAAACAATCCCGAGGCCAAGGGGATCAGAAAAACATTAAGCCCGTCAATTCCTATGTAAAAATTCAAAGCACCAGAAGCGGGAAATTCAGGATTTGATGGCGAAAACCTTATCAACTCCAAACGAATGGAATCATAGGGAACAAAGGTTTGCTTTTGATGTAATAGGTCCCTTTGTTTTTCTACCTTTGGCAAATAATCATTTACCACTTTGCAAGAAAGGCCGAAACTTACCAAACCAAACAAAATGGCAATAGTTCTAATGGTTGCAACAGGCTTTGACTTAAACAGCAATAGAACGAATGCTGCAATCAGTGGCAAAAACAGAATTTCAAGTAGGAGATAATTCATGATGAAATCACATCGTTCTTGCAAGAGCCAATAGGAAAACCGCCACAGCCAAAACCATTGCTAGAGCATAAAACTGAACCAAACCATTTTGGATTGGCTGGACAAGCCTTGCCAGTAGTCTTGGCACATGCGCAACCATATCCACGATCCCATCCAGAATGTATTGATCGAAAATTTTGGCAAATACAAAAACTCCTCGAAGGGGAGCAACAATTAATTTCCCGTATATCTCATCGATAAAGAACCTGTTTTTGGATAATTGAAATAAAAATCCCGAAGGTTTGGAATGTGCTGTTTCCAAATCCACCGTTTTTCTTCCATACAAAAACCAGGCAATTCCCATTCCAAGAAGGCCGGCAAGCGTCGCGATACCAACCGTCAACCAATCATGGGACGCATGAGAATCCAAAACATATTTTGAGTTCAAACCTGGCAGTCTGATGTGGGAAAAGAAACCAGCAAGCGAATATTTTGTCTCACCGGAAATCAAAAATCCAAAACCCAAAGCGAAAACACTTAGAACCAAAAGTGGAATTGTCATAACAGGTTTTGATTCATGTGCATGGCCATGAGTTTCCTCTGGAAGCTTGAGAGGCCCCCAGAAAGCAAGGAAATAAGCCCTAAAGGTATATAGGGCTGTCAGAAATGCCACGGTTATTCCAACCAGCCATATGAAGATATAAAAGATTGGGTTCAGTCGATCCAGCTTCGATGCCTCATGTGCAAGGGATAGAATTTCGTCCTTGCTCCAGAAACCTGCAAACAAAGGAAAACCAGCCAGAGCAAGTGCTCCAAAAAGAAAACCGATGTGTGTTAAAGGCAATACCTTCCTCAAACCACCAATTTTCCTCAGGTCTATAA
>JBEGQX010000291.1:0-4854 GCA_041180805.1 Planctomycetota bacterium | reverse complement strand
AGATAACTGCTGGCCACACCATCAAAGTTTTTTTTCTTCATGGCATGATTCTGGTTATAAGCGGCACCAGTAGTGCACAATCTGCAAGTACACGAGTCAAATCCCTGTTTCGACTGGCTATATAAAAGTGAATCATCATCAAAAACAGCAAAGCCATAGCATTACAAATCAGAATGGCCATTGGAACAGCAGCCATGCAAACCAGGCTTCCCAGGATTAATACCACGCATTCGAAGGGATGCCAGGGTTGCTGATTTTCCCAGAAGTCAATCAGGCGGCAATTAGTCCAGCAAAGTAAACCAAACAAACCAACGCTTCCCATCCAAATCGTTGGTTCCAAGCCGCTGGACCAAACAGGCAGACATACTCCGAGGGCAAATCCAAAACCCACCATGAATTCCTTAGCCGATGGAAGTTGCATCAACCCCGGTTTAAATCCATGAACGATTGCCAGATAAACGCAAATGACAAGACCTGTCTTAAATCCGCCTTGAATGTAGGTTTTGGGAAGCTTGGATATACCGACTAAAACCAGAATGAAACAGATTGTAAGCAGTATTTTGATAAGGGTGCGGTGTCTGGCGGTGAAGCGATGCCTGCAAGTTGGAGGTATTGCTTTTTGAGTGTCCATCAGGCGGTCAAATAGATAAATGAACCACACGACAGCCCCCAGGGTGATTGGCGCAGCGGGGGGTAATTGGATCTGAAATAACCCGGCCAGGAATATTTGCCAGACCATTGCCACCACAGGGGCATCCAAACCCAGCACATGGGGAGTGTTCCACCATTTCAATCGCAAAGCATTGCCAGGGGAAACCTGTTGGTTCAAAGCGTGGTTCCTGATCGTGGAATTATTCGGCCGAAGCCCGTCTGCCTGGAAGTCGGTAGTCCAGGGGTGGTTTCTGGTCCTTTTCCAAAAGCGGTTTAAATTGATTTTCCTTTAACCTTAGGGCGTGCTCTTTTTTTGCATCTTGGATTTTTTGCGGATTTAGGATCAGTTCCATGGCGGTGGCTGCCAGGGTTTTGGAGGCAAGCATCATGCCTTGTTTGGCGATGGTGGTTCCGCCACAGGCCACGGCCTGCCAGGAATGCCCCGGGGTTCCGGGTACCCAGGTGGCAACTTGAAAACCGGTGGTGGGCACCACCCAGGACACATCCCCCACATCGGTGGATCCCATGGTTGTTTTACCCGAAACATCCGTTACCTCGCGGATGGATTCCAGTGTGGGAATGTTCTGGTCCGGAAAGGTTTCACGCAACCGGATCGCAAACTCGGTTTCTTCTTTGGTGTATTTCAGATTATTTAATGCTGTCAGGTTTTTTCTGGTTAACTGTGCCAGGGTGTCGTTGGGAAGAATCTGCATGGTTCCACCAAGGGGGACCACTTCCAGCCTGGTTTCCGTTGCAAGCGCACCTGCTTGCGCACATTTCAAAAGCCTTGGCCAAAGCGAGGCAACAACCTCTGCCTTGGGGTGACGAACATAGAAAAAACCTTCGGAAAATTCCGGAACCACATTTGCAGCGCCACCACCCGAGGTGATGGTATGGTGCAATCTAGTGCCTTCAGGGGTGTGTTCCCTCAGAAGTTCCACGGCATGGATGGTCAAAAGAAGTGCATCCAGGGCAGATCTTCCTTTTTCAGGTGATCCAGCGGCGTGGGCGGCTTTCCCATGAAAGCGGAACTTGACTGCTATGCGTGCCAGACACGAGGAATCCCCGGCGGAATTTCTGCTTCCGGGGTGCCAGTGAAGTGCCACATCCACATCCTTGAAAAGGCCTTCGCGTACCATGAATGCCTTGGCGGCTCCACCTTCCTCGGCCGGGCATCCATAAAAGCGGATGGTTCCTTGAAGCTTCCCCTGCTTGATAGCTTCACCCAATCCGATGGCGGCATTAGCACATGCCACACCAAAAAGATGATGGCCACAAGCGTGACCGTAGCCGTTACCTTCCATTCGGGGTTTGCGATTTGCAACTGGTTCTTGCGAAAGTTCGGGCAGGGCATCATACTCACCGAGTATCGCGATGATTGGTTTTCCCTTGCCGATGGTGGCGCTGAAGGCGGTGGGAATTCCCGCTACCCCCCGTTCGATCTGAAAGCCATGCTTTTCAAGATTTTCTGACAATAGCCTTGAGGATTCCTTCTCGAGATACCCTGGTTCCGCCAGTTCCCAGATTTTTTTTGCCAGGCCCCACGAGGAATCTTCAAGCCCCTGGATGGTTTGGAGAACACCAGCCTGTATGTTTTTTTCACTTGTCGCTGCCTGATTCAAAACAAGGCCATGACTTATGCAAATGAATAACGTTGTGGTGAACATGGTGGCTCCAATTAAAAATGTTCTTTACAGAATGTAAACTCTGGTTGATTTGCTTGGAAGCAATTTGCGTTCATAAAACGAAGTCTTTGCTCATACTTTCACAGATCGGTGTCTGATGTTACACTGCGATTATTAAATGCCTAAAAGGCAATCCATGGAGGCTTTTCATGCTAAACCAACGCTATTGGACCATTCTGCCCTTTTGCCTTTGTTTATTTGCCCAGGCAGAGGAGGCTGTTCAGGCAGAAAAATTGTTTCAGAAAATCAAACCTTACACCGAGGTCCCTGCCAAGTTTGCCAAAGATTTTGGTGGCTACCCTTCCATGCTGGCAGAAGTGAAAAACAGGGCGGATTGGGAAAAGAAACGCTTGGAAATTCGCAAGACTTGGAATGATGCGCTGGGAAATTGGCCCCCTGTCATCATGAATCCCAAGGTGGAATATTTGGAAAAAGAGCAGCGGGAGAATGTAACCCAGCATCATGTCAAAATTGAGGTCGCTCCGGGAAAAATCACACAAGATGCTTATTTGCTGGTTCCCGATGGTAAGGGGCCTTTCCCTGCTGTAGTGGTGGTTTATTATGAAGCCCTTACTGGTATCGGTAAAAAAGGCGAACTCAGGGATTTTGCCTGGCAACTGGCCCGGCGTGGCTTTGTCACACTTTCTGTCGGTAGCGATCCGAATAGTTACTACCCAAGTCCGCAAAATGTCCAGCTTCAGCCTTTGACTTATCATGGATATGTTGCGGCTAACTGCCATCAGATCCTTGCCAGTCATCCGGATGTAAACCCGAAATTGATCGGAATTGTTGGTCACTCTTACGGTGGGAAGTGGGCGTTATTTGGATCTTGCCTGTACGATAAATTTGCCGCTGCCTGCTGGTGTGATCCAGGTATTGTTTTTGATGAAAAAAGGCCAAGTGTGAATTACTGGGAACCTTGGTACCTTGGGTATGAAAAAGGAAGGCAGCGCAAGCGAGGCGTGATTACACCAGAAAACCCAAGTTTTGGACCCTACAAATCCTTGGTGGAGAAGGGACACGACCTTACAGAACTTCATGCTTTGATGGCTCCAAGGCCTGTTTTGGTTTCAGGAGGCTCGGAAGACCCGCCGGAACGCTGGAAGGCGTTGAATCATTTGGTGGCGGTGAATAAATTGCTTGGGTACGAGGGCAGGGTAGCCATGTCCAACCGCCCCACACACGCGCCCACACCAGAATCCAACGAAATCATCTATCAGTTCTTTGAATACTGGTTGAAATGTAAAAAGGTTTTGGAAAAATAATTTCAAATACTTCCAAGGGAATGCATGGTATGCATTCCCTTTTTGATTGTGTCGGAGAATCATACTTACTTCTGGGCTTCGATATTAAAATTAGCCTTGTCGGTTCCACCAGTGGGTACATCAAACTCCTTCTCGCTGCGTGAATTCCATTCCGGCGGAATGGGGTCGATTTTGCGCTTGGAATAGTCCACCTCATCCGAGGATGAACCCTTGGTGGGGTCTACGGTTGTCACATTTCCCTTGGTCATGATGCGAACCAGATGTTTCCCTACCACGGCGCCGGTCTTTCCATCACTTTTCAGCACAAAGCGGCCATCTTTGTCGGTATAGGAACTGGAACCCCGACCGGGGTTGGGGTTTTCCTTGGTGCCCAGTGGTTGGAAGGAAATCACAGCCTCGCCGTAGGGTTTTCCATTCAAGGTTACCACACCGGAAACTGGCGCAAATGTTGGCTCACCGGAACAACCGATAACAAAAGCCAAAAGAAAAAAACTTGGAGAAACTATTCTTGTGAACATCGGAAATCTTTCAGGCTTGAATGTTTAAGGAAGAATTAAGGCTTCGCCACCTGCCATGGTTGCCATGTTTTCCAGAAGATTGGTGGCTACTCCGTAACTGATAAAGCGAACCGAACCATCTGCCATGGTGAAATTAGCCCCGCCGGTATGCCCGCTGTTAAAAGCTCTTTTGCAAGGCTGGTCTGCATATAAACCTGGTGAGTTCATACACTTGGTGTAGTCTGAGCCAAAAAGTCTGCTTTCTGCACCAACGGAAGATTGATTGTAGGAAGCATAGGTGTATGCCCAGAATGTTGCCCTATCGGTTGTTGTTCGGGAGGTGTATTCACCAATTAGTAGGGTGTTGGATGTTCCATCGGTAGCGGCGGTAAGTTTTTCAGCACCACCCAGAGATGAAAGAGGTTGGCCGCTAACCACTGTATTGGGCGGGGTGACGCCGTTGTATGGCAATCCTGTTGTGTGAAGCAAGGATCGATAGGCGGGATCCATTTTTCCACCCGGCCACAGTCCGGGTTCAAAGCTATCCCATGCACCATGACCAACCGCCAAGTTCATCTTCCCGCTAACAGCACGATAGCTGCCATGCATCCATTGTTGGTTGGCTGTTTGGCCCGGGCCGGATGCGGGAACTTCCAAGGTTCCATTTAGTGTGTCTGATGCACATTCGTAAGCTTTTACGCGCGCTTTACCCACAGTGTTGTTTGCCGCAGAGGTATTTAACTGCGTTTGCTGGTA
>JBEGQX010000290.1:0-4346 GCA_041180805.1 Planctomycetota bacterium | reverse complement strand
ATGCTGGAAGATACCCTGGTCATCTGGTCCACGGAATTTGGCAGAACCCCGTTCAGCCAGGGCAACCGGGGCCCGGCCTCGCTGGGAAGGGACCATCACCAGCATGCCTTTACCTGCTGGCTTGCGGGAGCCGGTGTCAAGGCCGGCAGCGTTTGGGGTGAAACGGATGAGGTCGGTTACAAGGTTGCCAGTAACCCCGTTACCATCTACGACTTCCACGCCACGATTCTCAACCTGCTTGGCATTCATCACGAAAAACTGACTTATTACCATAATGGCATCCATCGCAGGCTTACCGATGTGCACGGCCAGGTCATCCGGGGAATACTTGCATGATGTCATTGTTCTTTCGCTGCTTGCTGTTATTTGTGTGTGGTTGCCTATGGTTCACGCAGTTAAATGCGCAACCCCTCGCCAAGTTGGAGAAGAATTTTCACGAGGAGGTGGCACCGATATTGATAAGGAGTTGTATCGAGTGTCATAGCAGTTCCAATGCGAAGGGTGGCTTGAACCTTGAGAAGCTTGCAAGCGCGCTCAAGGGAGGGGATGAGGGTCCTGCGGTGGTGGCTGGCAGGGCGAAAGAGTCGCTGTTGTATCAAAAGATAGTGCCGTCCAAAGAGGGCGCCAAACCGGAAATGCCACGCAAGAAGCCTCCGTTGAAGACAGAGGAAGTGAAGAAGATTCAAGACTGGATTGATTCTGGTGCAGTGTGGCCTAAGGAAGTGGTGTTAAGGGAGAAGTCGAAGGCGGATGGAAATTTCTGGTCGTTGCGACCTGTAAGGAAGGAAGCTGCGCCAGTTGTGAAGGAAGTGCCAGAGGGTTGGGGAAAAAACCCGGTGGATGCCTTCATCCTTGCGAAGCTGCGCGAGAAGGGGCTTCGACCCAACCCGATCTCCAATCCCCGGGATTTTATTCGCAGGGCGACTTACGACCTTACCGGCCTGCCTCCCACGCCGGAGGAAGTGACTGCGTTTGAAAAGGATTGTGCCAAGGATAGGCAGGTTGCCACCGCAAATCTGGTGGATCGCCTGCTTGCAAGCCCCCGTTATGGCGAGCATTGGGGCAGGCACTGGCTGGATGTGATTCGCTTTGGCGAAAGCCGGGGCTACGAGCGTAACGAAATCATCACCAACCTCTGGCCGTTGCGCGACTATGTCATCCGTTCGGTGAATGAAAACAAACCCTTCGACCAGATCATAAGGGAACATCTCGCGGGGGATGTGCTTGGGCCTGGCAAGCCAGACCTTGAAATAGCCAGCGCATTTCTGGTGGCGGGGCCCTACGACGATGTGGGTAATCAGGATGCCACGGCCGCGGCGCAAATTCGCGCCGACCAGATGGATGAAATGATCCGCGCCACCAGCGAGGGTTTTCTGGGGCTGACCATGGGTTGCGCCCGTTGCCATGATCATAAATTTGATCCTCTGCTGGCAAAGGATTATTACGCCCTGTTTTCGACCTTCTCCGGTGTGGTGCATGGGCCGCGCGAAGTTGCCACCCCTCAGGAACGCGCCGAACGCACTCAAAAAATTCAGTTGTTGGAGAAAGAAAAAAAAGATTTAGAGCAGCAATTGAAACAGGAACAGGACAGTCTTCTGAAGCTTGCGCTGGATAAGGAAGCGGAAATTTCCAAAGAGTGGAAAAGGCCAGCCCTCAGCAGGTATGGCACCGAGGAAATTTTTGAACCGGTGGAAGCCAGTCACATTCGCCTGACCTTTGAAGGCACAGATTCCAAGGATCCAAACCAGAAGCAAGCCAAGATTGATGAGTTTGAAGTCTACAACAATGATGCAAATCCCAAAAATGTGGCGCTGAAGGCGAATGGTGGCGTGGCGGTAGGTAACTCGCGGGAAGCGAAGGATTTCAACGGTGCCTATGGGGCTTATCTGGTGAATGATGGCAAGTTTGGTGAACGCTGGCAGGCCTTTGGAAACCAGTTGACCATCTCCTTTGCCAAACCTGAGAAGATTCGCAGGGTGTATTTTTCCAGCGATCGCACCAAGGCGCTTGGCCCCGATTATCCGCTGACCACCTTTGTTGGGGATTATACCCTGGAGGTTTCCCAAGATGGGCAAACTTGGAGGAAGGTGGCGGATTCCCATGACAGGGTTCCCCCCACTGATGTCCGCAAAACTGCCAGGCTGCTGGCGAAGGTTACCACCAGCGATCATCAGAAGAAAGTAGCAAGCCTTAATAAATCGCTGGCAGGCGTGAATGCAAAGATTGCCGCGGTGCCTGCGTTGAATGTGTGGTGGGTGGGCAACCGCAGGCCCGCGCCGGGCCCCTTTCAAGTGTATGTGGGGGGAAGCCCCCAGAAAAAAGGCGATGAAGTTGCCCCTGCAAGTCTGGAGGTACTGCGCCAGAATGGTTCTTCTTATAAGCTGGAACCATCCAGGAACGAGGCGGATCGCAGGCTTGCGCTGGCAAACTGGATCACATCAAGGGATAACCCTCTTACTTCCCGGGTTCTGGCCAACCGGATTTGGCATTATCATTTTGGAACCGGTATTGTCGATACCCCCAGTGACTTTGGCTTCATGGGTGGCAGGCCCACTCACCCGGAGCTTTTAGACTGGCTTGCCACCACGCTTCAGGACGAAGGCTGGAAGATCAAGGCGATGCACCGGTTGATCATGACATCGCAAACTTACGGGCAAAGTTCCGATTGGCGCCAGGATGCCTCGCGCATGGATGGCGACAGCCGTTATCTTTGGAGATTCCCCCCAAGAAGGTTGCACGCCGAGGAAGTGCGCGACACCATGCTTGCCATTGCCGGCAAGCTGGACCTTAGGATGGGCGGTCCGGGTTTCAAGCTTTATGAGTACCAGCAGGATAATGTGGCCACCTATGTGCCTTTGGATGTTCATGGCCCGGAAACCTATCGCAGGGCGGTGTATCACCACAACGCCCGGGCCTCTCGCGTGGATGTTCTGGGTGATTTCGATATTCCGGATCCGGCATTTGCAGAACCAAGGCGGGCCAGCACCACCACCCCGCTTCAGGCACTTACCCTGCTGAATCATCGTTTTTCCGTCGACATGGCCTCGGCACTGGCAGACCGGGTAACACGCGAGGCGGGCGCGGATGCCCCTTCCAGGCAGGTTGAAAGAATGTTTCAACTGGCCTTCGGCAGAATGCCAAACCCGGATGAGCTTGCCCGGGCCGACACGCTGGTGAAAGAGCATGGATTAAAAGCCATGGCGCGGGTGATTCTTAATTCCAACGAACTTATTAATCTTCGCTAGGGAATGGTTTCATGTTGCAAGATCATCCAATGATGGAAATTGCCCGCAGGGGCTTTCTGGGAAATGTGTTCAGCGGCCTGGCGGGGATTGGCCTTGGCTCGCTGTTAACCCGTGATGCCCATGCATTTCAGGGAACCACCGACAAGACACACTTTGCACCCAAGGCAAAAAGGGTGTTGCAAATATTCTGCCCGGGTGCCGCCTCGCACATTGACCTGTGGGATTACAAGCCGGAGTTGTTCAAGCGTTCGGGCCAGCCTCTGCCCGGCGGCGAAAACCTCGTTTCCTTCCAGGGAAAGAACGGCAACCTGATGGCTCCCCCCTGGGATTTTGTTCCCGCTGGAAAAAGTGGAAAACGCATTTCCTCGCTGCTTCCCAACATGGCCCGCCATGTGGATGACATGGCTTTCATTCATTCCATGCAATCCAAGACAAATACCCACGGCCCCGGCTGTGTTTTCATGAATACCGGCCATGTGACCGAGGGATTCCCCGCGGCGGGTGCCTGGGTTAGCTATGCCCTTGGCAGCGCCAATGAGAACCTTCCCGCCTATGTGGCGTTGCCCGATGTGCGTGGGGAACCACCCAACGGCAAGGCGAACTGGAGCAATGGTTTTTTGCCAGCACGCCACCAGGCCATCATGATGGCAGCACATTTGAATATCCGCAACTTGAACACCCCCCAAGGCATCTCGGAAACCGAGGAAAAGGCCACCCGGGATTTGCTTCGCTTTATGAACGAGAAGCATGCAGGTACCAACGAGGGTGATTCGATTCTCAAGGCTAGAATTCAGGCCTATGAGCTTGCGGCACGCATGCAGCTTAGCGCCCCGGAAGTTTCCCAGCTTTCCTCCGAGACTAAAACCACGCTCAGTGCCTACGGTGCCGAAAGTGAAAACAAGCTGAAGGCGGCTTATGCCCGCAATTGCATTCTGGCCCGCAGACTGCTTGAACGCGGGGTCCGCTATGTGAATCTGTATTGTGCCTCCAGGGCCAGCGGCGTGGATGGCCTTTTGAACTGGGATGCCCACCGTACACTGAAGTCAGACTACGAAAGGCATTGCCCGATCTTTGATCAGTCCACCGCCGCATTGTTGGATG
>JBEGQX010000289.1:0-7846 GCA_041180805.1 Planctomycetota bacterium | reverse complement strand
AACATCTTTGGCCAGCATGGAACCCAGGGCAAGTGCGCCAAATCCATTTCCCATGGTGGAGAGAAATTGCCTTCGCGAGGTGATTCCCTGGTTCCGGATCATTCAAGCTCCAGAAATTCGCTGGTGTTCAGCAAGGCGTGCAGAAGGTCTGTCAAACGCTCCAAACGATCATTACCGTTGGATTTATCCTCGAGGAAGACACGGGATTGCTCCAACTCGACGGCATCTGGCGAACGCCTTAGAACGGAAAGGAAACCATTCTCAATCTGAGCCCTAGTGGCCGAACCGCTTTTCAAAAGCACATTCGCCGCAAGAGCCTGCGAATGATCCAGCATGGCAGGGTCGTTTAGCAGCGCAAGGGCCTGAAGCGGAGTTACCGTATCCGAACGCATGGCGCAGCTAAGATTGCGATCAGGAAAATCAAAGGCTTCCAAGGCGGGGTTTGGCAAATTCCTTCTCTGGATCAAATAGATGGACCTTCGGGAAAAACCCGCCCTGTCTTCATCCGGGGTCCAAGAATAACGGCTATCGGCCATCGATGCCGGCAGCGCATATCGCACCACACCTTCGTGCATGCCTGAATTCAAAGTGCCGGACGCCTGCAATATGCCGTCGCGAACCTGCTCGGCGGAAAGCCTGCGAACCTCGGCATGCCAGAAAAGATGATTATCCGGATCCACCTGTTTGTTTTTGCGAACCAGCTCCCTGTCCTGGGTTTTGCTAGCCAGTTTGTAAGGAGTGCTGTTCAGAATCAGCCGGTGAATCGATTTCAGGCTCCACTGGTTACGAACCAGTTCGCCAGCCAGCCAGTCGAGTAACTCGGGCTGGTGATAAGGTTCGGAAGCCTTGCCAAAATCGCTGGGGTTTTCGACCAAGCCATGTCCAAAATAGCCCTGCCATATGCGATTGACAATCACCCTGCTGGTCAGCGGATGATCATCACGCGTAATCCATTTTGCCAATGTGGCACGGCGGCCAGAGGTGGTGGCTCCCACGGATATTTCAGGCTTGCTTCGGTCGATCCATGCGGGGAAACCGGGCTGAACCTCCTCGCGTGGTTTGCGGGCATTTCCCTGGGCCAGACGATGTGTGGCAGGTGGCTTGGCGAACTTTTCCTCCACCCCCATGTAGACTTCGACGGAAGGTTTCTCTTTCTCAATACTTTTCAGGTTCTCCATCTTCTTGTCGTAGACAGCACGCTGCTCGGTGTTTAACCTTCGGTAAAGCTTGGTTCTTCTTCGCTCGATCTGCTTGCTGGCAAGGATGGCCAACTGTGTCTGGGTAACGGTTCGGTTTTCAGGGGTGGTCTTCAGCGCAACCTGGGTTTCCGGGTCCAGGGCAACCACGATTTCCTCGAAGAGGTCTTTCTCGTGCCCCTTCATCATCTGGCTGATTTCCTCCCGGATGGGTCGGGCCTTTTCCTCGACGGTTTTAGCCATCACGGACAGGGAAGGCGCCATGGGTAGAGAAATTGCATCCGGGTAAAGAATCCCGCTGAAAAAAGCCTGAAACTGGAAATACTCCTCCTGACGGATCGGATCAAATTTATGATGATGGCATCGGGCGCAACCCATGGTAATTCCCAAAACAGCCTGGGATGTCACATCGGTTACATCGTTTAAAATATCCTGGCGAATCAGGGTGTAATCCGCCCCGTTGGATTCCTCGGGTGCCAACCTTAGAAAACCTGTGGCAATGCGGGCATCCCTGACCTCGGGGGCGAGTTCATCACCCGCGATCTGCCATTGCACAAATTGGTTATAAGGCATGTCCTCATTCAATGAACGAATCACCCAGTTGCGATACTTCCAGGCCTCGGGGCGAATGCGGTCGATCTTGAAACCCTCGGAATCGCTGTAACGAACGAGGTCAAGCCATTGCTGGGCCCAGTGTTCACCGTAGTGGGGCGACTGTAAAAGCTTATGAACCAGCTTCTCATGGGCATCTGTTGATGGGTCTTCGATAAATTCCCTGGTCTGTTCCAGCGTGGGTGGCAAACCGGTAACATCCATGTAAAGCCTGCGAACCAGTGTTTTCCTGTCTGCAAGGGGAAATGGAGTAACCTTTGCCTTGTCCAGCGAAGCCTGCCAGAAAGCATCTATGGGATTCGATGAACTTGTTTTTGCAACAGGAATCCTGGGCGCAACAAGTGGCCTGTAGGCTGGTTTGTTAGACGAAGCCTCATCCGCCTTCATGAATGGCATGAAGGTTATGGCTGTGGAGATGGCTAGTGCCACTACGATGGTGTGGCGCAATCCTATAAGCCGGCGCATGCGATCCTACTGAATATATCTTGTAACCAATAAAACCAGGCGGGCCATGATGGCTTGAAGTTGCAATCCCTGCAAAAAATCTTGTTTCAAGTTAAAGCAATTCAGGAAGCAATTCAAGCTTCAACCCTTAATCCCAAGCTAATTTCGGCAATTATTGAAGGGTAAATTGATAAAAAGCCGGCAAAGTTTACCTATTTGGCAACTTTACCGGCTTTTCGGGAAACAAAAACCAGTCCTTGGAAAAACAAATTCTAAAACCAAGGCATTTCATTTATCCACAAGCTATTCTGCCATTTACCTTTACGACGCTTTAAGGTATTCACTTCCCATGCCTTTATTCCAAAATTATTTCAGGCTTTCCTCTAAACTCTGGCATGTATGGCTTTGGGCCATTCTGTTGATTGCCCTTTGCGTTAAAACCCTTCTCAAACCCGCTTCACATTCTGTTTTTCCGGTGTTCTTTCATGGTGGTTTGCACTGGTGGGAGGATGTTTGCCTTTACCAGCATTTTGAAGGATTGGATTACTTCCGGTATTCGCCCCTGGCAGCGATTTTTTTCTCGCTCTTTTCCTTTTTTGGGCTAACCACGGGGAGCCTACTTTGGAACCTTACATCCAACGCCCTTTACCTTTTGGGTTGCCATGCTTTCTGGAAAAAAATCCAAGGTGAATCAGGTACCGATCAAAAACAAAAGTTCTTCATGATCTGCCTGTTTGTGGCCCTGAGCGGCATCTGGAATTCGCAATGCAATATCACGCTGGCAGGTTTACTGCTTTTGGCTTTGGCCGACCTGTTGGATGGCAAAGATATGCGGGGAACTCTGTGGCTCGCTCTGGCGCTATTTTTGAAAATTACCATCGCCCCGGTTGTTCTGCTGGTTCTCTTTCTAAGGCCGATCCCCCTGGCCAGCCGTCTGGCTTTCTGGCTGGGCCTGGGTTTTCTTATTCCATTTCTTACCCGACCCCCTGCAGTGGTAATGTCTCAGTATCAGGAATGGGTTAACCATCTGGTATCAAGTCAGTCCACCCGGTGGCCGGGTTTTCGTGATGGCTGGTATCTTTGGCTGGTGGCCAGACAACAATTGGACTTCAGCTTGAAAGATCCGGAATTCTGGAGAATTCCCGCTGCGGGCTGGTATCAACAATTACAGGCTTTTGGCGGTCTTGTGTGCGCAGTGATTTGCTTCTGGTGGAAACTGCGGGGAATGCAACCCTGGGAATGGTTGCCAAGAACCATGGCCTTGGGAATATGCTGGATGATGGTACTGGGCCCTGCGACGGAATTCCCCACCTATGGACTATTGGCACCATTTGTTGGGTGGGCATTGGTAATACGCAAACAGCCGGGCAGTTGGAAACAACTTTTGCATGTGGCTTCCTTCCTGATTGTTTTCATGGGCTGGAAAGAACTACAGGCTCCCTTTGTTCGCTTTTTGCCCATTATCCAGGGCTCATTGCCAATTGGAAGCACCCTGTTTGCCATCTGGTTGGTACAGGACTCATTGCAGATCCTGAAACGAAGTTTTTCAAATGACGAACTCGTGAAAACCGTCTAAGATGAAAATTCATGTCCGGTTCAACCAATGGAGAATAGATCATGTTTCATCGCCGTTCATTCCTTGAAGCAGCGGCTTTCGGCTCTGCCTGCTGGACCATACCAGGGGTGTTCGCTGAGGAATTGGTAAGAACCCCTTCCCAAACCGAGGGGCCTTTCTACCCGGACAAGCTTCCGCTGGATACCGACAACGACCTGATTATTATCAACAACAAGATCACCCCCGCTGTGGGAACCATCACACACCTGACAGGGAAGGTTTTCGATTCCAAGGGCAATCCCGTAAGGAACGCGCTGGTCGAAATCTGGCAGTGCGATGCGAACGGCGCCTACCTGCACACCCGGACGGGCAACAAGGCCAAGCAGGATGCCAATTTCCAGGGCTTTGGAAAGTTTCTGACCTCATCCACCGGGGAATATTATTTCCGTACCATCAAGCCGGTGCCTTACCCCGGCCGGACCCCGCACATTCACTTCAAGGTCCGCCATGAAGGCAAGGATGTGCTGACCACACAGTGTTATATCAAGGGCGAGGAACGCAACGAAAAGGATGGTATTTATCGTGGCATTCGCGATGCCAAACAGCGAGATTCCGTGACGGTTGATTTCAACCCGATGAAGAATTCGAAGCTGGGCGAACTTGCCGCCAACTTCAATATCGTGCTTGGCATCACACCCGAGATGCCCGGCTAGAGATACTTTTCCTGTTTTAGCTCGGCAGCCAGAGCATCCACCTGTTGCGGTGAAAGTGCCTGATTGGGCAGCCTTGGCGGTCCAACGGGAACGCCCTGCATTTGCATCATGGCCTTGGCGCTTCCCATGTAACCACGGGTCACAAGAATGTCCACCAACCGAATCGACCGAGCCTGTTCGGCGCGGGCGGTTGCCAGATCGTTCTTTTCAAAAGCCTGCATCAACCTGTGGTATATGCCAGCGGCGAAATTATAGGTGCTGCCCACCGCGCCATGCGCACCAAAGGCCAGTGCCGCCAGCAGCATCTCGTCCACGCCCCAGAGAATCTCGTATTTACCGCCATCCATATCCAGGCACTTTTTGAACGAGACAAAATCCACATTGGTGAACTTGAGCCCTGCCAGGTTGCTGATCTTTCCGGGGGCCTTGGCCAAAAACTCCGGCATGGAAAGGTTCACTCCGGTCAGTACGGGAATATCGTAGAAGTAAAAAGGCAGGCCCGGCGCGGCGCCCGCAATATGCTGGCAGCATTCCACCAGCGCATCGACATTACGGGGTTTGAAGTACGATGGTGCCAGCGCGGAAACCGCCAGCGCGCCTGATTTTTGCGCCTGCATCGCCAGAGTGCGGGAATCTTCCAGGCAGTTGGAACCCACATGCACCACCACCTTCAGCTTACTTCCCCGGGTAACCTGCATCCATCTTTCGGTTAAAAGCCGGCGCTCTTCCAATGTAAGGGAATGACTTTCACCCGTGCTGCCACCAATGAAGGCAACCTGCACCTTGTTATCGCTTAAATGAGCGGCCTGTTTTTCCACCGCATCCAGGTTCAGGGAACCATCCGCGTGAAACGGTGTATGCGTGGCTGCAACCAATCCATGGAATAGCTTGCTCATTGATTCTCCCCGGAAGCTGTGTTCTCCAAATCCACCTTGGGCCGGATCAACAGAACCAGCACCACCGAAATCAGGGCAAGACTCGCGAACACACTGAAGATCATATTGATAGAGACCTGCCGATCACGCAGGATACCGAAGCCCCAGTCGGCCAACCCGCCACAACTGATACTGACAAGGTTCATGATGCCGTAGCCGGTGGCGCGAAGATTTGGCGGCACTATCTGGGAAAGTATGGGCATATTGTTGCCATCGAAAAGTCCCCAGCCAATTCCAAACAGGATCAGCGATGCGATCGCCAGGCCCAGGGAGTTTAACGCCGTGGAATTTCCCACCCCAAACAGTGCTGGAATGATCAGGGCCATGCCAACCGCACTGACATAAATCCTGCCTCGGTTGGTCTGTTTCATCATGCGATCCGCCCACCACCCGCCTAAGAACGCCGAAATAATGGCGGCAAACTGCCAGAACAGCGTGGCACTGACACCCGCCCTGCCCTGACTGATTTGGAACGCCTTTTCCAGGATACTGGGCATCCAATCGCGCACCACCCAACCTGCCAGCGCGGGCAGGGTAAAGTAAAGAACCAGAAGAACAAACGAGACATTCCCCATCAGCAATGCCATGGCACTAAAAAAACCCGGTTTGCTGGTTGACTGCCGGCTGGAAGCATGAACAGGGGCATCCTTCAGGAAGAAAAGCAATGGCAGGGCATAGACAACTCCCGCCAGGCCGGTAAAGTTGAAGGCAAAGCGCCAGCCATATTCCGGGTTCTGGGCAATGTAACCGCCAAACCCGCCAAGGATCACACCGCAATAGATGGCCATCTGGTGCAGGCCCACCGCACGCGACCTTGTCCCGGCATGGTGATAATCCGCAATCAGTGCAAGCGCCGCAGGTATATAGAAAGCCTCGCTGATTCCCATGAAGGTTCTTGCCCACAAAAGCTCTTTATAGGAGGTAACCTGCCCTGTCCACCAGGTGATTGCCGACCAGGCAAAAAGGCTTCCACATATGGTCAACCGCCTGCTGAACCGATCCGCAAGGTAACCACCCAATGGGCTGAGAATGGCATACACCCATTTGAACTGCCCCAGCATATAGCCCCAGTTGGCCTCGCTTCCAACATCCTGAATGTCCGCCATCACCGAAGTTTTCATCGATGAGATCATCTGGCGGTCCAGATAGTTCAATAGCGCCACCGGCCACAGCAAGGCCACCACCATCCAGGCTGTTCGCATCATCGCGCTCATGGCAACCTTTTTGAAAGAACTTCCGGGGTTCTTATGCCCGGGCGCATCTCGCCACTTATGATCACCATGTTTCCCATCCACTGCACCACGGGTACCGTGGCGAGCGAAAATGGCACTTTTTCTCCAGGGCTCCATGCGTTGTTTCGGATATCGTAGCGGATGCCATCGCGGGGAAATCCCGGATGTTTGGCTTTGGGTTCAAAGTTTACCAAGCTGCCATCATCACCACTGTAAATGGTAATCAAGTGGTTCTCGGCCCATGCCGGGCTGGGTGCCGCCACCGTGGCTCGAGGCATATCCGCAAGTTTTTTCCAACCACCCGCCTCGGAAAACGCATAAGCATCCTTCAAATAATCACGCACCGGCTTGCCATCCATCCCCCGGGAAAGCCCGGTGCCGCTGAATAAAAATAAATTACCTTCATGGTGCGCGCAAACCGCCAACATTCTGCCAGGGCCGGGCCAGGGTTTCAGTTCTTTCCAGCCGAGGTTCACATTGCCAAGATCGAGGACCCAGAAATGATGCAGCGCCTCGGTACTGTCTGGCTTTTCCGTGCCACCCATCAGATACACCTTGTTGCCCACACGCAAACCAGACATATTTGCACATAGCTTGGGCAGACTTGGATATTTTTTGAAACTTGGCATACCATCGATGAACCCAATCTCAAAGCAATCGGCATAATGCTTTTTGGAATCCGAACCACCCATGCACAACAGGCCATCGTTGGTGGGGACCGCCACTCCGTACGCCAAAGGCCTTGGCAGCCTGCCCACTAGCCGCCATTCTTTTTGGGCTGCATCCAGCACAAAGACCCGGTCATGCCAGACCTTGGTGCCACCCTCCCAGGGTTTCTTGTCGGGGAAGTTGGCCCCGCCGGCCGCCACCAGTTTCTCACCCGCCACCCCTGCAAACATCGAGGCAAAACCTGCCTCATCGGGCAGCGGCGGAAGCTTTTCCCAACCCTGCTGCTGGAAAATCATCATCATTCCAACCGTCAGCATTCCCTGCATGGCCTAGCCTTTCAGGTACCGGGCAAAATGTTCCCTGGTAAGCTTCCACATCTCATCGCTTAGGACATGGCCGGTCTTTTCCTGAATGAACCAGGTGAACTTATCACCCGCATTCCTGGCCTCGTACGCTTTACGGATCACCGGCATGGCGGCGCGAACCTCTT
>JBEGQX010000288.1:0-8822 GCA_041180805.1 Planctomycetota bacterium | reverse complement strand
CCTTTTCAAGAGCATCCAGCAAACGCCCGACTTGCGCATCGGTGTAGCTTATACATGCGTAGTAGCCATGACGTAGTTTTCTGGCAAAAGAATCCGGCAAAGGATTGCCCTTGGGAACATTATTATAGCTGTGAAGTTCCCCGTTAATATGACCCGCAAATTCGGGAGAACCCTGCGGTAACTTTTCGATAGCGGGAAGTGGAATAGTTTCTGGATTGTAAAGATCCCAGTATTTTTTTGGGGCAGTGAAAGGCAGGTGAGGCTTAAGGAAACCAACAGCAAGAAAGAATGGCTTTCCTCCATCTTTAAGGCTGTGAAGCCTTTTCACAGCCTCGGCAGCGGTGAATCCATCTGGAAGCTCATCATCACTTTTTCCACTAACCTCGAAAGCCGGGCCTTTGCCTCCACCATCGTTTTCCTTGGCATCCACTCCGGGTCCGTATTTTTTCACAATTCGTTTTGTGGAATCCATCGGATCTGTATCCACCGTTTGCCCATTGGGATACCAGTGCGGCTCGCTCCAAGATCTGCCATCCTCGTAACCCTTATGATAAATCTTGCTCAAAGCGGCAGTGTGATAACCATTAGACCTGAAGTGCTGTGGAAGTGTGATGGTATCCGGCAAGGCATCGCGAAAGTGAGTTACCAAATCCCATACCTTGGTGGCATCAGGCCTTCTACCAGTCATCAAAGAGGTTCTGGAAGGACTGCATACTGCCTGCTGACAATAGGCACGGTTAAAAATCATGCCACGGCTGGCAAGACGATCCAAGTTGGGGGTTTTCACCACCTTGTTGCCATAACAACCCATTTCCGGACGCAAATCATCCACCGCAATGAAAAGGACATTTGGCTTGGAAGGGGAAGGGGACTTGGATGCCTGACTTGCAAAGGAACCCTTGGAATTTGTTTCATTGGCTGCAATTTTCTTTTTTTTGCTACCATGCCGGCCAGTACCATCCCCATCGTCAACAATACCTGCGGCAGGGTTTAATTGATTCAGTTTTCCTTGGAGACGATTTCTCGCTTCCTTGGATTCTAAATCTGAAGAATTCTCAGGGACTAATTTTTCCTCAAACGGAGCGTTGGTCATGTCAAAAAGTTCGCCCGCTTGATTTAATTTCCAGCGGGTATCTTGAACAAACCACATCTTCGCAAGCTGGACAAATACACTCTCCCTGACGAGCTCTCTTTGCCCTGAAAGGTTTCTGGCAAAACTTTTCCCATCCAAGATAGTTTTGGGCAAGCTGGCACCAGCAAGTTCAGCAAAAGTTGGCAAAAAATCGCTGGAATCAACAAGATCTTTGCTGACTTTTCCAGCTTCAACCACTCCCTGCCAGTTCAATACCATCGGAACATGGGTGCCACCTTCCTGCATGGTTCCCTTTTCCCCAGCAAGCCTTTTGCCTTGAATGGTTGAAAATTTCGCCTGCCCTTTACCCGTGCCATTGTCGCCAAAGAACACAATCAGAGTCTTGTCCCGGAGTTTAAGGTTATCCAACTCGGTGACCAACTTGCCCACCAGCTTGTCCATATAGACGATGTTGTCTCCCAGTAGATCCTTTGTTTCCGGAGGACTGTCAGGGGTACGGGCCAATTCTCCGTGAACATGGGAAAGCGAATAGAAAAGAAAAAAAGGATTAGTACGGTTTTTCCGTATGAATTCCACAGCATGGTCATGCATGAGGTCTGGCATATAGGATTTTGCATCAAGCTTTTTGCGAACTTCATTCACAAAATAATTTTCTGTGCCATCATTGGAACCCCAGTAAACTCCACTCCCGCGAAAACGGAGGCTGTCATCAAACCCCCAATCCGAAGGGCTAAGCGGAAGCTGGCCCCATTTGCCCACCATTGCGCTTTTGTAACCAGCGGATTTCAACACTTTGGGGATCATGGTTTCCACGGTGGTTTTCATATTGCCCGTGGCATCCTGATTTGTGGCACCGGTGCGAAAGCCATAGCGCCCAGTCATGATTACCGCCCGGGACGGTCCACACAGTGGCGGAGTGTATGCATAAGAATATCGGGTGCCTCCACGCGCAAGGGAATCAATGTTGGGTGTTTTTGCATGGTCGGCACCAAAGCAACCTAGATTGGCGATTCCCAAATCATCCGCCAGGATGAAAACAATATTCGGCTTTGAAGGATGATTAGCATTGAAGCTGAACAAATCAGCCATCAAAAGAAGAGGCATGAGAAATGACATCGCAATTTCCTTGGGAATTCACGGAAAATATCTCCAAAAAGAAGGCTACCAAAACCACCCCATGCCAGAAAGGATTATTTCATGGGTTTATAAATTGTTTGAACCTGCCACCTAATTCCAGCTCTGGCTTGACAACCCCCCTTTGGCACATAGAAAATATGTTACATAATGGGGGCTTAGCTCAATTGGGAGAGCACCTGCTTTGCAAGCAGGGGGTTAGGGGTTCGAGTCCCCTAGCCTCCACTAATTTATAATGAACATTTAATTCAATAAGTTTTCTATTGCAAGAAATTCAAAGATCACTCATTTTATAAAAATCTCACCTGCTGATTCCTAATCTAATGACCGGAAAGATTAACATGGAAAAGATAAGTTTTTTAGCAACCATTCTATTCTCATTTACCGCATTGTCTGCACCGCCAAAGGTTGTAAAGGAATTTACCGGCAAGGTTTCCAGCGTAATCGATGGTGATTCGGTGGAGATAACCATTGGCCAAAACACTGTTATTCTTCGTCTGGAGGGCATAGACGCCCCTGAACCAGCACAAAATTTTGGCAAAAAGGCAAAGGAAATTCTATCCGCCATGGTTCATGATAAAAACGTGACCGTGAAACAAACCGGTGACGACCGCTACGGAAGGATCATCGGTTACTTATTCCTTGACAAGACAGATATCAATTCCAAAATGGTTGAGGATGGTTGGGCCTGGCATTTCAGCAAATACAATGATGAGGAACGCCTGGCTAAACTGGAGCAAGCCGCCCGTAAGGACAAAAAAGGCCTTTGGGCAGACCCCCAGACTCCCGTAGCTCCCTGGGATCACAGGGCTAAAAAGAAAACACCGGAAATCAAGATGCCGGATTCCAAGGAGAAATAAAAGAAGGCCGGATCCAAATTGGAAACAGCCTTCTTCCTCATATTTAGAAAAGGAATTTAGATCAACTCGCGAATCGGTTGGGCGTTGTCTTCCACCATGTAATTTGCTCTACCGGTGAGATCGTTTAAAGTAACCTGGTTAAAAGGTATTCCCAAGTTGTGATAAAGGGTTGCGTATATTTCCCCGAATGTCACAGGACGGCTGTTTGCTTGCCCTGCAATACGATCCGTGGAACCGATTACCTGCCCCATCTTCATTCCACCGCCAGCCATCAAGGCAAAATTAACCGCTGGCCAATGGTCTCGTCCTACACGGTCGCTAATCTTGGGGGTTCTGCCAAATTCTCCCATGACAACCACGGAACAATCCTTGTCCAGTCCGCGCTGGTGAAGGTCATCTAAAAGGGCACTTAGACATTTATCGAATACAGGAAAATCCTCTTCTTCGCGAAGGAAAATGGAATTATTTTTACGGCCCTCGGCATTCATGCCACCATGCCAGTCCCACTTGCTGTAATTGAGAGTAACCACGCGAGCACCGGCCTCGATAAGCCTGCGGGCAACCAGCATACTTTGTGGAACCCTGGGGGCACCATTTCCATCCATGAAAATCTTGGGATTACCCGTGCCGTACCTTTCCACAATTCCGGGATGTTCCTTGGAAAGATCAAGCGCATCCGCCATCTTGGAGGAAGTTAGCAAGCCGAATGCCTGCTGGTTGAAGGTATCTAAACCCTCAAACACACGAGTGTTGTCAATATCCCTGCGAATGCTGTCAAAGCTGCCCAGAAGAGTCTTACGTTCGGCAAGTTGATCAACCGTAATCCCCTGGAGAACCATGTCTTTTTGGGAAGGCCCCATGGGCCTGAACGGCGCCTGAGATGCCCCCAAGAAACCCGGACCCGGTTCATTGTAAGGGCCATGGGTGCAGCTATAGCAAAGGCTCACGAAAGGAGGAACCGCATTATCCGTGGCACCTTGAAGCTTTGCGACCACCGACCCGAACTGAGGCCAGCCACCTGTGGGGGTAAACTTCCTTGGATGATGACCATTGAACACCTGAATGGCATCGTGGCCATCCTGATTACCCACCAGCGAACGAATGATGGCAAATTTGTCCATCATGCCCGCAAGTTTGGGAAGGGCCTCACAAATTTGAATACCGGTCACATTGGTTGATATTGGTTTCCATGGGCCGGCTATTTCCTTCGGCGCATCCGGCTTCAGGTCAAACATATCCTGATGGGGAGGACCACCCACAAGATAAATAAATATGACGGACTTGTGCGAATTCTTCTTTCCCGCAAGTGCTTCCGCCTTAAGCAAGTCGGGCAGGGTAAATCCACCCGCACCAAAAGCACCAATCTTTAGAAAACTTCGCCGAGATAACCGATGGGTTCCGTTGTTGGAAGCAGTGCAATTCTGCATAACCATCTCCCAATAAACTGCTGAGATCTTTAGTGCGGTAGGCAGGACTTAAAATGTATCGTGAATTCTGTGTAAAGGAAATAACAAATTCATCAATTGTTCATGAATTTAGTAAGGATAATGTCATTAAAAAAGGTACAACTCAGGACTTAGATGTCTGAATTTGGGTTTTCCCAATATGCTTTTCACCCCTTTTTGCAGCCAATTCCTGCTGTTTTTGCCTTTCGATGGCCCTGGATCGCGTTTTTTCAGGCAGACTATCAAAGCAGTGCGGGCAACTAACTCCAGCACGGTACTTGGGAGATTGCTGGTCCTCGATTGAAACCGGATGCCTGCAGGCATAGCATTGTTCATGGGCACCAACCTCTAACCCCTGCCCAACGGCAATGCGTTGATCAAACACAAAGCATTCGCCATCCCAAAGGCTTTTTTCGGGGGGAATCAACTCGAGGTATTTTAAAATGCCACCTTTCAGGTGATATACATTTTCAAAACCCTTTTCCAGCATATAAGCAGAGGCTTTCTCACAACGAATTCCCCCGGTGCAAAACATTGCAACCTTTTTATGCTTTGATGGGTCCAGATTTTCCTGAACAAATTTAGGAAAATCTCGAAACCTGCGCGTTTTCGGGTCTATTGCACCTTTGAAGGTTCCTATATCGCATTCATAACCATTTCGAGTGTCTATCACAATTACATCTGGATCAGATATAAGGGCGTTCCACTCGTCGGCGGGCACATATGTTCCCACTTTTTCATTGGGATCAATTCCAGGCACACCCAACGGAACAATTTCTTTTTTGAGTTTTACCTTCATGCGGTCGAAAGGCATTTCCTGTGAGAAAGATTCCTTGTGTTCCAAGTCTGAAAAACGGGGTTCAGATCTTAGGAACTTTAGCAGTGCATCTATACCCTGCCGATTACCAGCCACCGTGCCATTGATCCCCTCGGTTGCCAACAAAATGCTTCCAAAAACACCGTTCTTTTGACATACTTCCAGAATGCTCTTTTGCAACTCCCTGTAATCAGGAAGTTTTGCAAACTTGTATAGGGCAGCCACAACTACTGATTGCATTTTTCTTTCCGGAAAGCATATGATTTGATTAAAACACTACGAACTTATCTTAATTCTATCTAAACGGTAATCAACAGCGTGGCAGGGTTTTTCAAATGGCCAACAACAATGGCATTTTGTTGATATTTTTTTGCCAAGGTAATGGATTCCGCGGGCGAAATTCCAATTACTAAAAAGCTTTCCTCTGCAGGCCAGCCAGAATCTTCTCCTTTGCCTATTCCACCGAATACCACAAAACTCTGTTTTAATTCCTGTTCCAGGGCAAAATTCCACCGAAAGTTATCTTCCTTGCTTGCGGTGGCGGAATAAGGGTTCCATGCGGTTATAAAACACCAATCATTAACACCATGTTGTATGAGTAATTGATCTAATAAATGATTAACATGCCCAATACGGATGTGAATCTCCCCAAGTGGGGTAAACGCAATATAAGTCGTACGCAAATAAATTTCTTTTAACGCTTCATCAAACAAAGTCATTGGCCCAACTATCCATTTTTTCAGGAATATTTATTGCGGTAAAAAGGATGAGGTGAATCAATGAACCTAAAAATATTATTTTAGGTAAATTGATTTAAGAGCCTGAAGTCTATTTTTCCAGAATCATGATGCAGGAAGGACTTTGAATCTCGGTAGGTTTTCCAACCGATTTGAGTTTGCCCGTGTTTGAATCGATACTGAATACAGCAAGATTTTTTCCAGGCATATTGGCACAGAGAAGGTATTTACCATCCTTGGCGATAGCCAGATTTTGCGGTCCTTTGCCCAAACTGGGCTCAATGCCAATTAATTGAAGTTTTCCATCATTCGCAATGCTATAGCAGGCGATGCTATCGTGACCACGGTTGGTACCAAAAAGGTATTTTCCGTCAGGGGTAATTTTAAGGTCGGCACAATAGCTGGTTCCCTTAAAATCGGAGGGCAGGGTAGGAATGGTCTGCCTCTGGGATAAAACACCTTTTTCTGAATCATAATCAAAAAGTGTCACCGAGTTTAAAAGCTCATTGATCACATAGACAAATTTTGCATTTGGATGAAAAGTGAGATGCCTGGGTCCGGCGCCGGCAGGTGTATTCGCAAAAGCCGGATCGTTGGGGGTTATCTTGCCTTCATCTGGGGACACCTTGTAGCAAAGCACCTGATCCAGGCCAAGGTCTGCGGCAAAGGCGAATTTGTTATCCGGGCTTACAACGATGCAATGCGCATGGGCCTCCTTCTGCCTTGCTGGATTCACACTGGAACCCTTGTGGTGATGGAAGGAAACCGGTTTCTCCAAGATACCCTCTTTAACGGGAAGGGAAGCCACGCTACCAGATGAGTAATTTGCCACGACAACGGTTTTGCCATTCTTATCCACATCCAGATAGCAGGCCGCTGTACCACGGGTTGAAGACTTGCCAAGGAGTTTGAGTTTACCTTGCTCCAAAATTTGGAAAGAGGCAATTTCTTCGTCATCTTTGCCACCAAATTTTTTCGCATGAATGGAATACAGAAACCTTTTATCCGGGGACAGGGCAAGGAAAAATGGATTTTCCACACCGGTAGTCCTGACCAAGGGCTTTAAAGCGCCGTTATCCAAATCCAGTGTCAAAGCTTGAATAGCCCCCTGTTCGCCCGGTGCAAATGATGAAACAAAAATGATGGTTTCTGCGGACATGGAATAATTAGCGTTCGCCATGGAGAAAAGTATTGCCATAACTAAAAATGAACGATTCATGGATTGCTCTCCCTTTGGTTGGAAATTTATTTTCAAATCCATGCCAAAGATTGTCAAAGTTTTTTAAGAAATAACTCCACGAATTACCTAGGACTCGGAATTCCATTATTTCCAAGCATCTTTCCGACAAAAAATGAGAAACCCAATAATCATTTGAATTTGTTGAATTCGATTCCATGTTGGCTTAACAAAATTTTCAAAAGAAATAAGACTAAAAACGCTAAATCTCATGCTTCCAACTCTTACCACAGGAAATACACCTCGTATTTATCCCACCAAAAAAGCTAAGATAATCAAAACATAATCGCCAATCTTACGGAGTAACTTGTGACTGCAACCAACCAAAAAGCTTTGGAAATCAACCTCGACAAATCCAAGTATGGTGCTTTCATTGAAATAGGGGCGGGGCAGGAAGTCGCCAGGTGGTTTTTCCGTGTGGGTGGCGCATCCGGAACCATTGCAAAAACCATGTCAGCTTATGACATGACTGTGAGCGATGCTATTTACGGGCCTTGCGAGAGATATGTCAGCAAACCCCGCTTACAGTCCATGCTTACCAGAGAGTATGACCTTTTATTGGAAAGGCTGGAACCCAAGAGGGGTTCAGACACCCGCTTTTTTGTGTTTGCAGACACCGTTGCGGCCAAGAGTTTTTCCCGAAAGGAAGATGCCCACGGCTGGCTTGGGGTCCGTTTTCAAACCGAACCCAAGGGCCCAATTTCACAAGTTATTATTCATGTAAGGCTTTTAGACCCTGAAAACCTTCAGGAACAGGAAGCTCTTGGAATTATCGGGGTGAACCTGATTCATGCTGCCATGTTCCATCATGACAGCGCGGAAACCATCGTTGAATCCTTACTGGACAACCTAACCATCGATCGTGTGGAAATTGACATGATTGAGTTCAGCGGGGAAGCCTTCAAACACATCGATAACAGGGTGATGGCATTATGCCTCGTTCAAAAGGGAATGACAAAAGCGACCATGTTTCTTGCCAACGGTGAAGTGGTTCAACCTGCGGACATCCTGCACAAGAAATGCATTCTAGTGGAGAGAGGCAGTTTCAGGCCGATCACCAAAGTGACGCTAGACATGCTGGAATGCGCAAAATCCATGTTTGTTCAGGAACCCGATGTGGAAGGTAGTGAAATCTTGGTCATCATGGAAATGACGCTGAAAAATCTGCTGGATCAGGGAAAGATTGACTATCAAGATTTTCTAGACAGGGTGGATACCCTTGCGTCTTTGGGAAAAACGGTGCTCATATCGAACTTTGGCGAATACCATCGGCTTGCCGCCTATTTTTTCCGATACACAAAAAAAATGATCGGTATCGTCATGGGGGTTCCCACTCTCAAGGAAATATTTGATGAGCGTTACTATGCCGATTTGGAAGGAGGAATCCTGGAAAGCTTTGGAAGACTATTCAAGAACAAGCTGAAATTATTCATTTACCCTCTGCTTGAAAAAGATTCCAAGGCACTGATCACCGCGGACAACTTGGTTGTGCAAAATCA
>JBEGQX010000287.1:0-32418 GCA_041180805.1 Planctomycetota bacterium | reverse complement strand
CTTGATGTGATGGAAAGGCAATTTGGTAGCCCGCTGATTGTGGATCAGCAGGCCCTGGCCCAGATTAATGTGACTTTGGAAACACCCATCTCGGTGAATTCCAGAGGTTGGAGCACGAGGACTGTCCTTCGAAAAGTTCTTGCAGACCTGGGGCTTTCTTACATTATCAAGAATGGTTCTGTTCAAATCACCACGCCTGATCGCGCCCGGGAAACGGTCACCACTCGTGCTTACCCCATTGGCGATGTTATCAACAGTGTCAATTTCATGCTGCCGGGTTATTACAACGAAGTGGCGTTCATGCAAAGTGTGAACAACATCATAAGCAGCATTAAGGCGCTCGATCCCAAAAGTTGGGAACCCGAGGGCAGTGGTTCTATTGTCTTTGAGCCCAGCACCATGTCATTGATCATACGCCAGACGGCGGAATTTCATTACATGATGGGTTCAGGCGGACGGTAATACAATCCATGAGCCTTTATTTTCCTGAAGAAAACGAGGGATCTGTTCACCAGATATTTCCTGGGGTGCAGATTCGTACTCTGCCTGCCAGCGAAATGATGCTTTCCCTGGTTACCATGCAGCCAAATTCCGTAGTGCAACCCCACAGCCATCCCCACGAACAAGTGGGAATGGTGGTCGAGGGCTCTGCGATTTTTTGCATAGGTGGAGAGGAAAAAGTTCTGGGCAAAGGCGCCATGTATCGAATTCCATCGGGAGTTCGCCATGAAGTTAAGGCGCTTGAATCCGGTGCTGTGGCACTGGATATCTTCCATCCAGTCCGGCAGGACTATCTTTAGGCGGCAAGCTTGGAAGCTGCGGGAAGTTGCGATTCACCATTCATCTGAATTGCCATTCTACGAAGGGCTTCATCCAGCCGGCTTTCATCCACACCGTATGAAACCCGGATGTATGCATTCCCTGAGGGACCATTCAAATCACCCCTGCTCACAAGAACTTGTGAGCGTGTTGCAAATTGATTGGTCATGTCAGAGCTGCAAACCAACTTTTGCCAGACAGGAATCCAGAAATGGCAGCCCGCTTGGGGCCAGTATGGTTCAAACCCCATGGCGCATAAGCGTTGGTACGCATGGGAGCGATTTTGGCGAAGTCTTTGGAGTAGGTTGGAGTGCTCGGTTGTCTTGCAAGATTTGATCGCTTCCGCCAGGGCGAACTGTTCCTGTAAGCCTGGAATGCGCATTTGCATTTGAACCAGGGTTTTGCACGGGGAAAGAATTCGACTGGATGCACAAAGCCAGCCCGCCTGCGATGCCATGGGGCCAAATGCAGGTCCCATGCAGCCCCCAAAAAGAGATTGTTCCCTCATTTGGCGTAACGCATCCGGGTGATGGATCTTTTCGCCCATGGATAGGGTCATCAGCGAGGTGTCCCAGAAAAGCAAACAACGGTTTTTGGATGCTAAAACGGAAATGGTCGCCAGATCATCTTCATGAAAGCATCCACCCATCGGGTTTGAAGGCAGGGAAAAGATGGCGAGTTTGCTTTTTTGCATCAAGTATTTCATTTCCCTTTCGGAAAATTTCAAGCGGCCTTCTTCCTGTCTCAGGGAAAGCCATTGAATTTGTGCGCCATGAAAAGCGGCGAGGTGATGGTGATGTCTTGGACAGGGATCCGTAAGCAATACCTTCTCGCCAGGGTTTATGAATGTATCAAGAATGATTTGCAATGCTTGCTGTGGGCCGGCGGTGATTAGGATTTCAGTTTCTGGATCCCATTGGTGTTCAATGTAGGTTCCAAGAAATTCGGAAACCTTTTCACGGATTACCGTTTCGCCAGTTGTCAACGGATCCCTGGTTGTTTGTACCGCTATTGGGCTTTTGACGGCTGACCCTAATCCCATTACATGTTCACGCGAAAGATCAAGGAATTCATGGCCCACCTGACGGCATGGGTCGTCAAATTCTGAAAGGCGATCCAAGGGGCCTTGAAGGAACTTATCGGTGCAAAGGGGTAATATATGGCAGGCATCTGGTATCTGGGTTTGTGCCCCTGGAATCCAATTTCCCAACCCGGATTCCACCAGCAACTTCTTCAGCCAAAATGGATATGTCACAGTTCGTTAACCCCGCAAGAATAGATTTTGTGGGGCTATATCGCCTTAATGCAAGGAGGAAAAGACCAGCTAAAACAAACTGGCCCGGTCTTTTGAATTAATTTTGGTTGTTTGGGTGATTAAGGTTGTTTGGGAAGCGTGTTTAGCAGGCTTTCCGCTGCCAAATCTAACCCTGGTAGTCTGGTGTTGTTTCCCTCCGCAACCAATTCTGATTCCAGTTTTTCTCCCCTGTAGAGCCTGATTCTGGAATTCTCTACCTGGATGATACCCTGTGGCGAAAGGGCTAGGTATTTCAAACATTGGGCCCAGGGATTGGTGCAGCAAAGGACTGTTTTGGCCCAGAAAGAAGGTAATGCCGGTGCGATGTTTGCCAATTCTTGGGGAAGTAACAGTTTGCCACCAATACCTAGAGCATGCCTTAGTTCCTGAAGGTACTCGGTCTTGGTAAAGAGTCCACTCTCAGGGGAATCAGCGCAGATTACAAGGTGGTAGTTGGAAAGACCCAGTCCGAAATTCGCAAAGTCATTCCAGGAAAACTCAGCCACCATGCAAGCAACATCTGGATGCTGCAAAATGCGCAATACATCTTTGCCGGGATGCGGACTTCGAGCGGAGAATTTTTCATGGTTCAGGTATAACCCGTCCTTTTGTAGGGTGCCTGTGGTACCAAGGTTGAGTCCCGCTTTTTGAACCAGATGTTTACCCAGGGCAGTTTCGCCGCTGGTGGAGATAACCGCAATCATTGGAACTACAGCCTGGGTGGCATCAGGAAAAAGCATATTGATAATTGCCTTTCCAACTGGCCGGCCTTTCCCTTCCGAGGGTTCAAGGTGCATTCTCAGTCCGGGACCGGCATTTATTTCAACCACAGCCCCACCTGTTTCTGAAAGTGGCTTCGATATATCAAGCGATATGATGTCCACCCCGGCAATATCCAATCCAACCTGACTGCATGCTGATATGGCCAACTTCGCAACTTCCGGGTGTACCAAATCGGTTACATCCTTGGCGGTTCCACCAGTGCTTAGATTTGCGTTACGGCGTATTAATACTTTTTGCCCGGGGGCTGGAATACTTTCTGGTTGCATTCCTTGGGATGCCAGCACCGCCAAGGAAATCGAATCCAACGGAATCGGGCTAAGAACACCGGCATGACTTTCCGCCCTGCGGGGGTCCTGATTGATTTTGTCAACCAGTTGCTTGATTGAGCTCGACCCATCTCCTTTTACCTGTGCGGGTTCCCGGTGAGCTGCTGCTACCAGTTTGTCCCCTATGACAAGGATTCGGAAGTCTTCCCCCTCCTTGAAAGTCTCGGTTACAACAGAGTAACCCAGCACATTTGCGTTGTCGAAAGCTTCCATCACCTCTTCACGGGTGCGAAGGTTGGTGGATACTCCGTTGCCCTGACTTCCAAATTGGGGTTTTACCACTACTGGAAGACCAATATACTCCGCTGCTTCCCAGGCATCGTCTCTTGAGGTTACCACTCTTCCAGATGGCACGGGTACACCTATCTGTCCCAGCAGTTGCCGGGTCCATTCCTTGTCTTGCGCGATATTTTCCGAAAGCAGGGGTGTGTGCCCGGTTTCGGCGGTCCATACCCTTTGCTGGTTTTTGCCCAATCCCATTTGCAACAGGCTGCAATCGCTTAATTTCCAAACAGGAATCCCCTGTTCGAGTGCCGCCTGAAGGATGGAGTTGGTGCTGGGGCCAAGTCGTATTTTATGGCCTAGTTTTCGCAAACTTGATGGAATCTCCCTGGCATTTTTGCAAGGAGGATGATCCTGTAATTGGGCAAACCAGAGCGCATCCTGGAGAGCCTCGTTTGCAATTTCCTCTTCCTCATAGGAAAAAGCTATGATCTGCCTTCCATCGGGAAGGTCCCGGCAAGAAGCTGTTGGCCCCTTGCATGAGGCAAACTTTTGCAATTGATTGGCCAGTTCCGCCACCCAAAATCCACGCGCAAGCGACTTGTTGGGAAGGGGTAATTCAAATTCCTTGAGCAGCGAAAGGCGAAACGGATCTGGTTCCTGTATCAGTCTTGGATCAATTTCGAGAGTGCAAACTTGCTCGCGGTTCCAGGGGCTTGGGCCTTTTATGAATCTCAAGTTTTGAATCATGGTTGCCATGGGTTTAGATGTAATACTCGATAACTTTTCTTGAAAAACCATCCATTTTGCTGATGCCTTGTACCAGATAGCGTAATCCCTGGGAATCCTGGATCAGGGCACCATCATCGGGAAGCCGACGTAGAGACTCCTCGGATGGCAGAATCAGGGATGATTCCCCCCGGTCTGTCAAAACGGACCATTCCGCAGGGGTGCGAAAGCTACTGACCTTGTGAATTTTAATGAGCTTCAGCATGAAGCGGTTGCGCAATAGTTCCACAGTAATTGCGTGGGAAAGGGCTGGGGTTAGTTTTTCAAGGTCCTCAACCATGCAAATTTCACGATGGTCTTGATCCAGGAGGATGATGTGTTTACTGCCATCGGAAAGAGGAAACATACTCAATGGAACCAAGTTGCCATGGGTAGAGCCGTCTTGAAGTTCCACGCAAATTCCCGATTCGATCCAGATTCGTTTTGGTTTGATGGTCTGATTGGTAATGTTCATATGGAATACCCCGCGGCGAGGGTCTGTTGCGCCTTGTGCAGCCTGGAATAAAGGCCATCCTTGTTGATCAATTCCGTATGGGTACCAATCTCGACAATTTTTCCCTTGTCCATAACCACCAGTCTGTCTGCCCGCCGAAGGGTGCTAAGGCGGTGGGCTATCGCAATGGTCGTGCGGCCTTCCACAAGATTTTCAAGGGCGCCTTGAAGTTCTTTTTCTGTTTCCGCATCCAATGCCGATGTAGCCTCGTCCAGAATTAGGATACCCGGATCCACCAGCAAAGCCCTTGCGATGGAGACCCGCTGCCTTTCCCCGCTGGAAAGGGATTGCCCCCTTTCTCCCACCAGCGAATCATAAGCTTCTGAAAGATTCAAAATGAATGGGTGTGCTTTGGCAAACCGTGCCGCCCCTATCACTTCCTCGCGGGTGACGCCTGGCTTGCCATAGGCAATGTTATCCGCGATGGAGCCGAAGAATAAGAATGGGTCTTGCAGGACTATTCCAATGTTTTTGCGATATTCCGAAACCGGATATTTTCTAACATCATTGCCATCCACTGAAATAGAGCCATGCGTGGGGTCGAAAAACCTGCAAATGAGGTTGATCAGGGTGGTTTTCCCAGCCCCACTGGGGCCGACAATTCCAATCATCTCCCCTTTGCGAATCTCAAGGTTGATTCCGTGCAATACCTCCCGGGAGCCATAACTGAAACGAAGATCCCGGATGGTGATATTGCAGACCAGCTTTTCCGGGTGAATGGGTTGAATTGGCTCGGGAACACTGGGCTTTCGATCCAAAATTTCAAAAAGTCTGCCGGCGCTTGCGGAGGCTCTCTGGGCGTAAGACATAAAACGAATCATGGATTCACTTCTGGCATAAAATCGTCCAATATAAGCCAGAAACGCAGTAAGCACTCCCACTGTGATCTGGCCTTGGTAAATTTGCCAGGCTGCGACAGCCCAAACCACAAGTAATCCCAGCGTGGTGGTGAATGAAATGAGTGGCCAGATAATGGCCCACCAGAGGTTGATGCGATCATTTGCCAGAATGACTCGTTCATTAGCCTGGTCGAATCTCTCGATTTCGCGTTTTTCCTGGGCAAAGGCTTTCACCACGCGAATTCCCGGAATGGTATCTGCCAGCACACTGGTCATATCCGACCAAACGATGCTGCCTTTGCGATATCCGCTTAAAAGATTACCCCGAACCTTGTAAACCAGAAAGCTGATAAAAGGAAATGGTGTTAGACTGGCCACTGCCAGAACGGGATTGATGGCAAAAAGTGTCACCGCAGTGAGGATAACCATTAGGATGTCGGAGGCAAAATCCACCATGTGCGAGGACAGGAAATTGCAAAGCTGGTAGGTGTCGCTGGAAATTCGGGACATGATGTCGCCGGTTCTTTTGCTGCCAAAATACTCCATGGAAAGTGTGTGCAGGTGGCTGTAAGTACGCATTCTCAGGTTGGCGCTGATGCGTTCGCTTACCCAACTGGAAAAAAAGGATCGTGCCCATTCCAGCACCCAGGTGCCTGCCGCAGCGAGGGCCAGGAACCCGATGTACCAGAATACCGGGGTAAAGTTTTTCAATTTACCCTGCTGCATGGGAATTAGCACATCGTCCGTGAGTGGCATGGTGAGGTAAGGTGGAATTAATCCAACCAACGTGCTAAGAAGGGTAAGAAAAAATCCCAGTACGATAAGGGGCATCTGAGGTTTGGCAAAATCATACAACCTCAAGAGCATTTTCAGCGAGGTGCCTTTTTCCTCCGGTAGGGGGTTGCAGGTAAGGCATGTTTCCTCGCCTTTCAGCGAAGCACCACAACCTGGACATATGGTTGTGATGGTTTCCATGACCACCCCGAGAGCCAATTTGCAGTCATGGACAAATTGCTGAACCTGGGCGAGTTTTTGTCCGGTGAAATTCCATACCAAAACTTCGCCATTTTCCCTGGTGCATTTCAGGGTTCCAAGTCCCATTTGATTTGAGGTTTCCCAAACGCAGTCCGGACCAAGTGTCCAACATTTCTTTTCCGTCTGGGGTGAGCCTTTTTTGTGAGAGGAAAGCTGGGAATTTTTTAGTTCAAGTGTAATGGGGTTAAAAGAAAGATTTTCGTCCAAATCAACCTCAATCCGAGGCCAATTTGATGATAAATTTGCTTGAGAAACGGGTTTTTGATCGGAGTCCGGAATCAAATTAAACCTTTTTTGAGCAAGATGTTTCGTCATTTCATTCTACTTGGAAAAAAGCGGAAAGTGCACTTTCTAGCCAAGCATGCGTTGAATTATGGGGCATCTTTATTTCAGAGTATCAAATATTCACATTTTTTAAGGAATAACGATTATTCCGGCTGGTTTAAGCCCGCCATTCCCAAGAATTTGATTTCTCCTCAAGTAAATTTTCAAATACCAAAGCATAATTAAAGTGTATGCGGAACCTTTTACCTAAGTCTTGGTTCTAATAACTAAGCGGTTCCAAAATGCTTTATAACGGGGTGTTCTTGGTTTAAGTGGCCTGAAACACCTGAATCGAAGATGATCATATCTCGAAAGATGATCCAACATGGAATTTCAGAGGATTTTGGCCCTTCGTGGGCCAAATGTTTGGGCCAGGTTTCCTGTTCTGGAAGCATGGCTGGATCTTGGCTCCTTCAAAGATTCCTGCTCCTCTGAGTTACCCGGATTTAACGACAGGCTGAAATCATGGATTCCTTCCCTGCACGAGCATCGCTGCAGCGTGGGGGAACCAGGCGGTTTTTACCAAAGACTGGACAGGGGAACCTATCTTGCTCATATTCTTGAGCATGTAGCTTTGGAACTGCAATGCCTCACCGGAATGAAAGTGGGTTATGGCAAAACCCGAATGACCCACCAAGACGGTGTCTACAAGGTTGCGTTGGAATACAAGCAGGAAGAAGCTGGAAAAGTCGCTCTCGAGGCTGCCCGTCAAATTTGCCTGGCGGCAATTCATGGTTCCGAACCCGATATCCAAAATTGGCTTCATCAAATTCAGGAAACTTTCCATAAGTACAAACCTACCGCGTTTCAGGAAGCAATCCGTAAACAGGCCAGAAAAAGGGGCATCCCGTTTCAATTGTTGGCCAATGGCCTGATTCAGCTTGGTCAGGGCGCCAGGCAGAGACGCATCAAAGATTCACTTACCGATCATACCAGCGCTGTTGCCTCCTGGATTGCCTACGATTGGATCACCGCATCAAAGCTCCTTTCTGATGTTGGACTGCCGGTTCCAAAAAACCAGCTTGTGGAAGAGCTTTCCGATTTAAGAAGAGAGGGTGAGCGGCTTGGATATCCTTTCATACTCAGGCCAAGATATTCCACCCGCAGCAATCCCCTTGTAACGGTGGAAAGCCAGGAAGCTGTTGAGCAAGCTTTTGCGGATATGAAGGAAAAAACCAACTATATGCTGGTTGAGCCCATGTTTCGTGGTAGCAGGCTTTACGCCCTTGTTGTGGGCAATGAGGTGGTTTGCTACCTGGTTGAAGAAAACCGTGCCTGGGTGCACCTGTCAGTGGATATATATCCCGAGCAATTGACCAAGTCTGTGTTGATGACCAGCCGCATGGTTGGATTGGATGTGGCGGAAATTGAAATTGATTGGGTGGAGACTGAAAAATCTTTCACCATTCTGGGTGTCAAAGCTAACCCTGATATCTCCTATTACCTGAAGGATGATGCTGATTGGAACCGTGCTGCCAGTGCCCTTATGGACATGCTTTTCAAGCAGATGGACGAGGGGCGAATACCCGTGGCAGCGGTGACAGGTGTAAATGGCAAGACAACGACTACCCGATTCATAGCCCATCTTCTAAGGCAGGAAAACGGCCCGGTGGCCATGACCTGTACAGAAGGTATCTATCTGGATGACTTGCGCCTTTTCACGGGGGATTGTTCAGGTCCCAAAAGCGCGAGATGCGCTTTGCAGCATGCCATGGCCAAAAGTGCCTCGTTGGAATGCGCGCGGGGCGGAATGTTGCGTGAAGGCTTGGGTTTTGATCGTTGTCAGGCGGCAGTGGTTGTGAACATTGGAGAAGGTGATCATTTGGGTTTTAACGACATTGAAACCCTGGAAGAGCTGGCCTATGCCAAAAGTACCATTGTTGCCGCCACCCATCACGATGGATTCGCTGTATTGAATGCCGATGATCACTGGGTGGTCAGCATGCAGCAATATTGCAGTGGTAAGATCATTTTCTTTGGCCAGAACCCAAATTCAGAAATCATTGAAAATCATCGCAAGTCTGGTGGCCGAGTGGTGTTTATAGATCAAGGAAGCATCATTCTGGCCGAAGGCGACAACAAAGTGGTATTGCTACCCATAGACAGGGTGCCAATCACCCATGGTGGAATGGTGGGTTTTCAGGTTGAAAACACCCTGGCATCTGTTGCCGGGGCATGGGCATGCGGGGTAAGCCAGGCAGCCATGAGGCAGGGATTGCAAACATTTGGGGGGGGGCTTCAGCAGACCCCCGGTCGTTTCAACATGATGACACTTCAGGGAATTACCATCGTTCTGGATTATGGGCACAACACTTCGGCCCTGACCAGATTGATTGATGCGGTAAAAAAACTGCCACATGAAAGGCGCAGTGTTGTTTATTCCGCGGCAGGCGATCGCAGGAATATCGATATTGTGGAACAGGGAAAATTGCTGGGGGATCATTTTGACCGTGTGGTCCTTTATGAAGACACCTATCTTCGCGGAAGACAGCCGGGAGAAATCTTTGCTTTGTTCGGCGAAGGATTGAAGAAGGGTAACCGGGTTAAGGATGTTGAAGAGGTGCGCGGCGGTGTAGCCGCGCTTCAGCGCGGCCTTGAAGGATGTCAACCCGGGGATTTGTTGGTGGTTCAACCGGATTCGGTTGATGATGCTGTGGAGTTCTTTTCAACGCGACTGAAAGAAAACTCCGGCAGGGAGATTCAAATGAATAGTGGCGAGAAGGTGGAGAATTCCAAAATCCGGATCGTGGAAGGCCCTTTGGGCAAGGCCGTCCATGCTTCCAACGGTTTCCTTCCCGGTGATATCGTACTGACGGCTTGGGGTAAACCCACCAAGGTTCGTACCATGCACACCATCCAGGTTGCCAAGGATGCCCATATCGACCCAAATCCTCCACTTGGGTGGTTGAATCATTCCTGCGAGCCAAATTGTGGCTTGTTGATCAAGCCAGACCAGGAAATTGCAGAGGTGCACGCCTTGCGTGAAATTCAGCCTGGTGAGGAACTCACCATGGATTACGCCACTTTTGAGTATGAAATCCATTACATGCCATCCGAATGCCTTTGCAATTCGGAAAAGTGCAGGGGAGCTATTACCGGGTACAAAGATATGCCCGAATATCTCCGCGAGTTTTATGGCGACTATATAGCCTCACACCTGAAGGTTTTGCGTCCGGAAGCGGTTCGCTAGGCGGCAGGTTCGTCTTTCTTTTTCTCGTCGGATTGCCAGTCCTGAAAACGGATTGCCATCCGACGGGAAACACCGGATTCCTGCATGGTGATGCCATAAAGCACATCCGCGCAGGACATGGTTCTCTTGGAATGGGTGATGAGAATAAACTGGCTTACGTCCAGGAATTCCCTCAAAACCCCCGTGAATCGGTTGATGTTGGCTTCGTCCAAGGCGGCATCAACCTCATCGAGAAGGCAAAACGGACTGGGTCTGTTACGGAAGATGGCCAGCAGAAGCGCGACTGCGGTCATCGTTTTTTCTCCGCCGCTCATCAGGCTAATGCTGCGAAGTTCCTTGCCGGGTGGACGTGCCTTTATTTCAATTCCACATTCCAACACATCCTGTTCATCTTCCAGCAGGATGTCCGCCATCCCACCCCCAAACACCTTTCGGAACAAGTCCTGGAAATGCGACCTTACATTTTGGAAAGTCTCTTCGAACAGTGTTTTGCTGTCAGCGTTTATCTTGCTGATAATTTCCTCAAGTGACTTCTTGGCGGCGATCAAATCGTCATACTGGATTTTAAGTCCGCCATGCCTTGTTTCCAACCCTGCCAATTCCTCGATGGATTCCAAGTTCACATTCCCCAGCCTATGGATCTTCTTGCGAAGCTCGGCTATTTCCTCGGCAACCACTGTTCCATCCAGTTCGACGGGTTGGGATTCGGGTTCGGAAGTTTTCTCCAGATTCTGCTGGTAAATGGCTGCCATTTCGATCTGATAGTCTTCCCGTAATCGTTCTTCCAGGGAAATTCTTCTGGAAAGGAGATCGTTAAAGGCAAGTTCTCTTCCATGTACCAATTCCTGTCGTGAACGCCATGCGCTGGATTCTGTATGGGCTTTTTCCTTGATGGATTGAAGCCCTGCCAGAAGGGAATCTTTCTGGGTTGAGATAGTCGTTACCAGGGATTGCTGCTGGCCTTTCTCCAAATGCAGGTGGGCAAATTCGTTTCCAGACTTCAACAGGTTGAGTTCCAGCCCAACAGAGCGTGACTGCAAATTTTCCAGTTGCGTGAACCCCTGGTTTAATTCGCCAAGGCGTTCCTCGTATTCCTTGCGGGTGTTGGAAAGCGTAAGGGCGGAAGCTTCCGCCCGGGCTTTGGTCTGGGCCAGAAGAACAGCCGCGGCGTTGGTTTCGCCGGACCTTTGCCTGCGTTCCGTTTCCAGTTTCTGGAATTCTTCCTCGCCTTCGCGAACCAATTTTTCGAACTCAGAAATTCTACTCTCCAGGAGGCTGGATTCCTGCTGTAGTGTCGTAAGTTCCAAGGTTTCCTTTTCAGTCTCTTCCTCAATGCTGGTGATTTCTCTTCCGCTCAGTTGAAGTTCCTCATCCAAACCATTTCTTCGCTGACGTTGTCTTTCGATATTACCTTTAAGGTCCGCCGCTTGTTCAGATAGAACATCAAGGTCCCTGCGTTGATTCTCAATTCGGATATCAGTCTGTCCTATCTCCTGGCGCACTTTCTGGATCGAATCTTCCGCAAGGGTTATATCGTGGTGCACTTCCTCGGCCAGCTTTTCCAGTTCCCTTAACTCTGCCTTACGGGAAAGCAGACCTGTGCCGGCATGGTGCTGGCCAACGGTTAGAATGCCTTCCGGTTCCAGAATCTCCCCCGAACGGCTTACAAATCGAACGGTTGGAAGAATGGGGAGAAGTTGCCTGGCGCTTTCCGCACTTTCCACGATCAGAGTATTGCCCAACAGGGAATATGGAAGCCATTCCAAGCCTGGTTCCAGCGTCTTCACAAACTGGAATGCCCATCCAATCACCCCTGGCATATCCTTGCTCAATTCGGGAAGTGTGGGTGGTTGCTGCCTGGAGTGATGTTGCAGATCCAGAAACGAGACCCTGCTTGAGATGCCTGCCGGAAGTTGTGCCAGTGCAAGTTGCAGCCCATCCATGCCGTCTGCCAGTAGCAACTGGGCTTTCTCGCCCATGGCAAGATCGATCAGGTCTGCAAATTCTCTGGATACATCGAGGTAATCGGCCGCCACACCCTTTACGCAGTCCCAAGGGCCTGGTTGTTTTAGTTCCTCCAGAACCTGACGCAAGCCACTGCCAAATCCCTCCAAGTTTCGTTCCAATCCCTGGAGTATTTCCAAGCGGCTGAGAATACCGCTGCGCCTTGCCTGCAAAGTGGCCAAATCGGTGTTTTTGGTTTCCCTGGTATGTTCCAGGGATTCTTTTTCCCGGAGCAGGTCCGAAAGCATGGTTTTACCCGCTGCCAGTCGAATCTGCAAAACCTCGTCGGCCATGGCAAGTTCGTTTAATTCGGATTCTAGCATGGCCAGCGAACCCACGGCCTGCTCGTTTTTCGCGCGAAGCCTTTCGCTTTCCCTTTGGAATGATTCCAGCTTGGCCCGGCAACCAGTGATAGCATTCTGCAACCTGGCCTGATGGCGCATCGCTTCCAGATGGGAGTCCTTGCGCTGGCTTTGCAACTCGCGAAGCTGGTTTTCCTGGGTGGTGGCCTGGGCTTCTTTTTCCTCCAACTCACGAACGTTTGAAAGCGATTGATCCATGAGCAGAGATGCCTGCGCAGCCTCGATTTCCAAGGCGGCCAGTTGTTCTTCCAATTGTTTAAGCCGCTTTCTTTGTGCGATGCACATCGAGCGTGCCTGATGGATATCCCTGCCGATGATTTCCAATGCCTCGCGATCGCTTTTGCGCGAGGATTCGCAAGATGCGAGTTTCTGTAGCGTGTTGGATACCGAAAGTTCCGCTTGCCTTAACTCTTGTTCAAGGCCATGGATTTTCTTTTCCTCATCCCGGACTTGATTTTCAAGTTCACTGGCCTCGCTGAGCCCTTTCTCCAAATCCTGCCGCAGAGAGGCGAGTTTTTCCTCCTCTGCCTTCAGGTTCTCGGTAAGCTGTGAATATTCGCGAAGTCCCAAAGCCATGCGCAAATCCCGGAGCCGTTCCGAGTATTCCTGCCATTTCTGAGCCTTGGTAGCTTGAAGCCGCACGGCCTTAAGCTGTCTTTCCACCTCTTCAAGGATATCCTTCAGCCTTTCAACATTCTGATCAACGCGTTCCAGTCTACGCAGTGCCTCGGCCTTTTTTACCTTGAACCGGCTGATGCCAGCGGCCTCGTCAAAAATATTCCTTCTATCCTTTGGAGAGGACTGAAGCAGACTGTCCACCTTGCCTTGTTCAATGATGCAGTAGGCATCGGTTCCGGCACCACTACCCAGGAACAGATCGCGGATATCCTTCAGGCGGCAAGTCTGACGGTTGATCAGGTATTCGCTTTCACCATTACGACTTACCCGGCGAGTTACCTGAAGTTCGGTGGCATCGGAGTTGAAAACCTTGCGGGTGTTATCAAAGACGAGGGAAACTTCCGCATAGGCAGAAGGCTTTCGGGTGGCGGACCCGTTAAAAATGACATCGGTCATCTCGCCGCCACGAAGACTTCTAGCGCTTTGTTCACCCAGAACCCAGCGGATGGCGTCCACGATGTTACTTTTGCCCGAACCATTGGGCCCGACAATCGCGCTTATGCCGTGGGGTAGTTCGAAGTCGGTTTTATCCGCAAAGGATTTGAAGCCGACCATTTCCAGGCGCTTGAGCATCTAGGGATCCGTTCCTCGCGGGGTGGCCAGAACACGGCCTTATTCCCTTTGCAGGAATCAGTTCGCAGGGGACTTTGTGGATCGCTCTGCGGTGGCTTTTTCCTGTTTGCCGGCCTTTTTCTTCAGAAGGGCTTCCTCATCCTTGGAAGAGGATTTTCCCGCTGGCTTGGAAGGCGCGTACAGTGTGGGGGTTGCCGAAGGGTCGGGTTTGGCATCCATCGCCAAACCTTCTTCTCCCTCCTTGGTCTTGTTCTTTCCAGCCTTCACTAGATCATACACGGAAACTGCCTGTGGTAGTGCATCATTTCTTACCCGGCAGGTAAGTGAGTGGGTTTGATCTGCCTGGCGCAACACCTCGGTTACATCCGGATACATGGCACCCATTTCAGCCAGCGTTTTCAGAACCTCATCCACGGACAGACTGCAGGATTTTCGTGTGGTTTTTCCACCTCGAAGAGGAATCCTGGAGATATTGCAGCGGGTGTCATCCTCGCCGGCGGTGAGCGTGAATTCATTTGAAAGAATGGAGAAGGGGGGCTTCATCTTTGGTTCCTGGCCGAATAGCACGATCTCCGCTCTTTTGTTGGTGGAAATATGAATCATGCCCGGGGTATCCGGCGAAACCCGATGAACCCAGAACGAGTCATTCAGCATTTCACCCTGGATGGTTTCGTTCCTCTCATCCAGGCTCCTAAGCGCGCGGAATGCTCCATAACGGGTTTCATCATCCGTGCAGGTGTAAAGTATTTCACGAAGCTTGACCTGGCAAATCGCCTCATCAAGCGATGCAAGGGCGGTCAGTGCGAATGCCCTTAGCATGGGTTGTTCGATAACAGTGCGCGCGAGTTCCTCCCCACAGGATGGACTACCGAGGTAGGATAGCGACTCGGCTGAGCTGAATCGTACCAGTGGGTTTTCACTCTTCAGACCCGTTTTCAGGGTGTTGATGGCCTCGCTGCCCAAGGCTTCAAGGCGGAGTGCCGCGGTTACGGTTCTGGATGGGTCTGAAAGATCCTCGCCAAGTTTCTTCATATAGTTGGATCTGCCAACCCCACCTTTGCCAGCATCGTTCTCTCTGGTGGGAACCAAGCGAACAACGCGAAGATAACGGGGCATATTCAGCTTGTACTGGGAAGGAACCTTTAATGAAACCGAGACATTGTTCTTAGCACTGGCAATTTCCTGGCCCGGGTCAGTCTTGCTGACCTGGAAGGTCTCGTTGACCTGGTCGGCGACCATGCCGGCAACCCTGGCAAACTGTTGGTCCTGGTTCAGCACCAGGGTGAAGGGCCAATCGATTTGACACTTGGCGCCACCCCAGATTCTGCCGGACTTTACACGTCCCTCGTCATCGTTCTTTTCCGAGGAATTTCCAAAGCCAACAATCAGGGCGCCCTCAGCACGGGCCACAGGGTGGCCTCTAAGGGTTCCCTTCGGGCCCTTGTATTCAGGGGCAAGGTTCTTGGCAAAATCATAGTTGTAAAGGATGCATTCCTTCAGGTAGCCGCCTTGAAGGCTGGTTGCCTTGCTGCGCGGGGGCAACTTTACTTCGATATCCATTGGATCACCCTTGCGGGCACCAGGTGGCACGGCGGCGCTTACAAGCACCAATGCAACATTATTGCTTGCCAGCATTTCCTTGATATTGCGAGTGCCATGCTTGCGAAGGTCATCTTCCAGCATGGTTCGGTTGGCATCATTTGCGGGCTCGCCACCAGTGCCCTCCAACCCCACCACCAGCCCAATGCCGCCAAGGGGTAGTGGGTCGGCGTTACCTACCGTGCAAAACTCGCCCACCGTGCGTACTCCATAACGATCACGGTCGGTTTCCTCCTCCGCTTGGAGTCGGGGGGTCTGGTGCATGCATCCTGAATTCATCAGGAAGGCAATCGCCAGGCTGCCAAGCCCCAATAGCCAGAAAGGTTTATATTTGGGTGATTGTTTGTCATTTCGCATGATTCAGACCTCCCAACTGTGGTACCCAAAATGAGGTACCCACAGGCCGGAATTATTCCGGTGGTAAGACTGTCTCATAACGATTGGCACAATAGAGTCAATACAAGATCAACCCGGCAGATGGCCTAAAACACGTTGTTTTGGAGGTTTGGGCAAACCCAGTTTGGACTCACATTCTATTCCATGCTCTTGGCAACAACGGACTTCATCTTTTCGAGGCCTGTCTTGCACACTTGAAAAGCGTCTTGTTCCCAGTAATCGCGGTTGAAAAGTTCCAGGGAAAGAAAACCTTGGAACCCCGCAATTCGCATTTCCTTCAGAATTTTAGGAAGAGGAGCAATCCCGTCACCGGGGTATACGCGGTCTTTGTCAGCGATGTTATCTCGTTCAAAACCCTTTGGGTAATCATTCATATGAAATACCTGCAAAGCACTGCCGTTCAGCAACTTAAGCCCTTCGAACTCGGAACCACCTTTGAAAAGATGATAAATGTCTGCAAGGATGCAAGCGTCAGGGTGTTTGGCCTCCAGCGCCACCAAGGCGACCTCGCCAAGCTTGCTAAGATTCTTTGAGAATCCCCAAAGTTCCACCTGTGGCACAACGCCGAAACCGCGGCCCAGTTCCAGGATGGCACGGTATCTTTCCGCAGCGCTATAAAGGTTGATTCCGGGCTGGTTGGTTGCGCCGGTCGGCGGAGCAGCCAGGCGCTTGCCACCCATTTGGGCAACCATGTCCATGTTTTGTTTGGCTATTTCGTGGGCTTTCTTGCGCTTGTCTTGATCATCAACGATCCATTCAAAGAAACCGATGGCGCTTTCCATAGTCATGCCGGCATCCTTGATTCTCTTACCGGCATCCTTCAGGCTACCACCATTTTTCACAAATTGCTCAATGTCGTTCATCCAAGGTTCAATGGCATCGTAACCGGCTTTTGCCGCCACATCGATCTGGGCGGTCAGGGAAAGCTTTTGACCTCGGATTGTACTGGTATTCAGCATCAGCTTGAAAGGCTTGCTGGCAGTTGGAGCGGCGTGCGCAAAAGGCGTGATTGCAAAGGCTGAGGCCCCGGCGATAAGTGTTCTACGACTGATGTTTGCCATGGTTTTCTCCTTGCCAGAAAGTTCCTAGGATCGAGTTATTATGGGATAAGGCGCAATCCCATGCAAATGATTTGAGCTTTATGTGAAAAGGAAGGCCCGTTTATGCCGATGGAAGTAACTGGATTGATGGGGCGAAGTGGATAAAAAGCTTTCCTTCCGAGCACCAATAAGGCTATATTTACTTTATTGGCCCTCCTTGAGTACCCGATCATGATTCAAAACAGAGCAGGTTTTTGTGATGGGATCAGCCGGCGCAGTTTTCTGCGTGTAGGCTCACTTGCCCCCTTTGGAATTGGCTTACCTCAAATGATGGCTGCTGAATCCAAAAAAGGCAGGGCTCAAAACTCTGTGATCATGGTGTACCTTTCTGGTGGCATGGCCCACCAGGACACGTTTGACCTGAAACCCGATGCCCCTGCCGAGGTGCGTGGAGAATTCAAACCAATTCCCACCAATGTGCCCGGCATTCAAATCAGCGAGCATTTGCCTCGGCTGGCGCGCTGCACAGACAAGTACCTTGTTCTTCGTTCGCTGATTGGTCAAATTGATGAACATTCCAGCTTTCAGAGCGTAACTGGTTTTCCCATGGGTGTCAGCCAAAGGGAAGGGAAACCAAGTTTTGGCTCTGTGATTTCCAAAACTCAGGGTCAGGTGGACCCCGCTATTCCAGCTTTTGTTGATCTTTTTCCCACCATGCAGCATCGACCGTACAACAGCCCCAATGCGGGTTTTTTGGGTCGTGCCGCCTCCGGTGTTCGGGTGGATGGTGAAGGCCTGGACATTATGAAGCTTAAAGCGGAAGAAACATCGCGCTTTGAGGGGCGCAAAGGCTTGCTGAACCAGATGGATTCTTTCCGCAGAAAAATCGATCAGGCCAGTTTGTCGGGAATGGATCAGAATTATCGCCGGGCCTTTGAGGTGTTGGCCTCCAGTAAACTTGTGGAGGCCGTGGATGTCAGCAGGGAAAGTGACAAGTTGCGCGATCGCTATGGCCGTGGTTCCACCAAGCATCTTGGGGATGGAGCCCCGTTATGGAATGACCAGCTTCTGATGGCCCGCAGGTTGGTGGAGGCCGGTGCCAGGTGTGTAACCGTGGCTTATGGCTTCTGGGATACCCATGGCAACAACTTCCGTCATATGAAGCAGCATTTGCCTACTTTTGATCAGGGTGTTTCAGCCTTGATTGAAGATATTTATGACCGTGGACTGGATAAGACGACCACAGTATGCGTTTGGGGTGAATTTGGCAGAACTCCCAAGATTAACAAGGATGCCGGGCGCGATCATTGGTCCAGGGTAAACTTTGCGCTTCTGGCTGGTGGTGGTATGAAAACAGGACAATTGATTGGTTCCACGGATGCTTCGGCCTCCTCTGCCAAGGATACCCCCATCCATTACCAGGATGTGCTTGCCACGATATATCATAACTTGGGAATAGACCCGCATGGCATGGTGATGGATGTGTCTGGAAGGCCTAATCCGATATTACCCTCAACAGTTAAGCCAATCCATCAGGTTTATGCTTAAGAAACTATGGTAATCTAAACTAAAAAAGACCCGCCTTTTGACGGGTCTTTTGCATTACCAAGGTGCATCCCGGGTTTATTTGTCTTTCTTCACATCCACCCATTTGTGGCTCTTTGCGCTTTCCAAAACCGCATCGCAAACGCGCTGCGTTTCCTGGGCATCACGGAAGTTCGGGCCGGCGGGTTTGCCAGAACCCAGAGACTGGATGAAGTCGGCGACTTCATGCACAAAGCTATGTTCGTAGCCAATCTGCAAACCAGGAACCCACCAATTGCCCATGTAAGGGTGATCCCCGTCGGTAACATGAATCGATTTCCAGCCGCGCAGACGGCCCTCATCGGAATGTTCGAAGTATTGCAGCCTGTGCAGATCGTGAAGATCCCAGAAGATGGAGGCTTTTTCACCGTTGATTTCAAAAGTGTAAAGCGCCTTGTGGCCGCGGGCATAGCGGGTGGATTCAAAAGTCGCCAGCGAGCCGTTGTCGAAATGCCCCATGAATGTGCAGGCATCGTCAATGGTAACCTTTTCCATCTTGCCCGTAAGGTTGTGCTTGCGTTCCTTCACGAAGGTTTCCGTAAGGGCGGTAACATCCTTGATGGAACCATTCAGCCAAAGCGCGGTGTCAATGCAATGGGCCAAAAGGTCCCCGGTAACACCGCTACCAGCGGCAGCGGCGTCAAGTCGCCAAAGTGCCGCGCCACCCTGCGGAAGATCAGGGTTGATGGTCCAATCCTGAAGGAACTTCGCTCGGTAATGAAACACCTTTCCAAGCTTGCCTTCATCGATTAGTTGCTTGGCGAAAGTGACAGCGGGGACCCGGCGATAGTTGTACCAAACAATGTTGGCAACACCGGCTTTCTCGACAGCTTCAACCATCTTGATGCCTTCCTCGCCGTTCATGGCCAGGGGCTTTTCACAAAGGATGATCTTTTTGTTGGCTGCTGCTGCCAGGGCGATTTCCATGTGCAGGTTGTTGGGTGTGCAGATATCAACAGCGTCAATATCCTTGCGTTCCACCAGTTTGCGCCAGTCGGTCTCGGTGCTTTCGTAGCCCCAAGTTTCAGCAAACTTGCGGGCTTTCTCCGCATCGCGGGCGCAAACCGCCTTCAGCACCGGTTTATAAGGCAGATCAAAAAAGAGGGGTGCCTTCACATAACCATTTGAGTGAGCCTTACCCATGAAACCATAACCAATCAGGCCGATATTCAGGGGTTTCTTGCTAGAAGCCATTTCTTACTCCCGTTTCGTGAAAAGGTTTTGATTGATCAAGCATTCCAACCATGCGCTTCACGCACGGCAATCATAGCGGCAAGAATCTTGTTCCAGGTGGCCTGGTTTTCCAGAACCGAGTTCGGGAACATGCAGCCATCCCAACAGATATGCTTGATACCACGATCCGCGGCGCCCTTGAGCCAGTAGCCAGAGGACTTTGTGATATCCAGCTTGCCTTTGGGGTCATCTGCCTGGCAGTGACGGCCGGTCTTATCGTGCGAGCCGGTACCGTGTACGGTGCCATCGTTTTGTGCCACATGGAAGTCGATGGTCCATGGGCGAAGGGCATCCGTCATCTTGGTATAGGCCGCTTCAAATTCGGCGTTGGAGTAGCCATCTTTAAGCAAGGCATGCTCTGGGGCGTTGTATCCCATCAAATAAAGATAGGTGTGCGCCAGGTCTGCCTGGAATCCCACCGTGCCAGGCATGCCTGTCTGTTCCAAAAGGTCGAGCATATGTTTCCAAGAATGCATACCACCCCAGCAAATCTCGCCCTCAGCGGCAAGGCGTTCTCCATGGGCGGCAGCAACCACTCCTGCCTCTCGGAAGGTTTCGGCGGACTTGCGGGTGTTGCCTGCGGCATCTGCCATCCAACCCGAGGGGCCACCAGCCGCATCAATGCGAATCACGCCGTAGCGCCTTACGCCATGGTCATTTAAGATTCTTGCAATTCGGCATGCTTTCTTCACAGCCAGCACAAACTTTGCCCTTTGGTCCGGTGAGCCAAAGGAACAATCGCCCACCGTGCCGGGCCATACCGGAGCCACCAGCGAGCCAACCAATAAACCCTTGCTGGCAATCTTGTCCGCCATGCGCTTAATGTCATCAGCAGAGGCATCCGGGTCGGTGTGCGGATGGAAAAGAAAGAGATCAACACCTTCAAACTTCTGGCCATTCACCGAAGCGTTGGCGGTGAGTTCCAGCATGCGATCCAGGCTAATCGGCGGGTGGTCTGTGTTGGGTTCCTTGCCAACAAGCCCGGGCCACATGGCGTTGTGCAGTTTGGGATAATTGTTTTTGCTCATGGAATCCTCGTGAAGGTAATAGTCCTACTGGCTGCAAGATAATGTCATACCAGCACTTAAGCCGCATATCAAGAATTCAGTTGGGAATTTGTTGCTGGTGCATGGGGACAGCCAATGGCGCCTTATTTCGAGGTCTTGTAATGGTCGTAGGCCAGCTTTGAAATCGCACCAACCAAAATTTCCGCCGAGTTGTTCCTGCTCCAGGATTTATCCATGTTTCCGGTGGTTAGAACGCAAATGGCGATGGGGCCACCCTTAAAATAAACGATTCCACCCGCTGTTCTGGCATCCGACACCGCCCCTGTCTTTTGGGCCAAAATAGTTCCTGAAGGAAGGTGGCGGGGTAGCATGTCCTTGTCTTCGCATTGTTTGAGATGTTCCAAAACTGCCTTGCAAGATTCCGGACTGACAGCTTTTCCCTGATGGACCTTCTCCAGCAATTCCACGGTTTCCCTTGCTGTGGTGGAACCAAGGCCAAATTCTTTGGTGCGTTCTGGCGCCACTGAAGTGGTAGATCCCTTGAAAACCTTGGCATTGATTTTGGTGTTTGGGTAACCAAGTGACTCGATGATCTGATTAACAGTGGCTATTCCAATCTGATCCAGCACCAGGTTGGTTGCGGTATTGTCGGAATAGGCTATCATCAACCGGATTGCGTCTTTAAGGGGAAAAGACGCACCTTCTGAAAAGTTCTTGGTAAGAATGCCGCTGCCTGGCACCTTGTCTTCTTTTTTCAGGGTAACCATGGTGGATAGGTTGGCTTTGCCTGCCTCCACTTGTTTATAAGCGGCCACCATGATGGCAAACTTGATCAGGCTGGCAGTTGGCATGGGCGTATCCGCATTCAATTGAGTGACTTCACCACTTTCCAAATGCTTGATATAAACAGCAACCTTGCCTTCGTGCTTGTTCGCAAGTTCCTTTACTTTTTCCGTCAGGCTGGAATTCGGTTGCGCGAAGCCAACCATGGAAAAGGTAAACAGCCAGACCCCCAATAGTAGGAGCAGCCTGGCTGCAAGTTGTAGTGGTTTAAGAGCAATCATTTTTAGCGCTTTTTCTTCTTGTAGTCGCCTACTTCAGGGCCATGGGGGTTGGTATGCGGTCCAAAGTAACGAAGTGTAACCAGAGGTTCCAGCCCGGTGTTTTCAAAGGTCACGCCTTGGGTGGCTGCCTCGTGGCTTACAAATTTCAGAAGAAACGCCCTTTCACCATTTGCCACCTCATAGCTGTAGCCTTCATCGATTTCGCGATTTTGATTGGCAGCAGGGGTGGTGGATGCGAACCAGCGTTCATCAATACCACCTCGGTGGGCACGGTATGCGTAAAGATCATGCGTCGCAAGTTTGATGCGGCGACCAGGCATCAGAAAGCTGCTGGGTACCCATGTGGGGGCAAGGCGAAGAATACCCTCACCAGCCTCAATAGCCTTGCGAACCTTACTTTCAGAGGCCTTGCGGAGTTTCTTTTTGGTTGTGGTCTTCGTCAGGGTTTTCGTTCCTTTTGAAGATTTAGTTTTAGAGGGATGAATTAAGCTTGAATTTCAAATATGCATTCGATTTCAACAGGTATGCCACCAGGCAATGTGTGGGCTGATACAGCACTTCGTGCGCCAACACCGTTGTCTTCTCCGAAGATATCAGCCATGAGTTCCGAGAATCCGTTGATCACCTTGGGTTGATCTTTGAAATCCGAGGTGCAATTTACCCAGCCCAGGGTTTTGACAATCCTCTTAACCTTGTCAAGCGATCCAAGGGTTTCCTTCACGGTTGCAAGGACATTAATTGCGACGGCCCGTGCGCTGTCCTTGCCTTGTTCCAAAGAAAGGTTTTCGCCCACACGGCCGGAGGTTGCGGTGTTTTCATTCAGCTTTGCGGGCCCATGTCCTGAAACATAAAGCATGTTTCCCACCAAGACTGCGGTTTTATACTTCGCAACTGGCTTGGGAGCCACGGGAAGGTGAATGTGCAATTCCTGCAGGCGAGTTTCTGGCTTGGCGGACATGTCTAACCCTCAAAGTCATGAGAAAAAGTTGAAGATACTTTTATCCTAGGAATCACTAGGCAAATCAAGGTTTTAATTGGGGAAACCCTGCCTATTAAACATTGAAAAGGAAGTGGCAAATATCCCCATCCTGCATGATATATTCCTTGCCCACCAGTTTCAGCTTGCCGGCGCCTCGTATTTCTTTTTCAGACTTGTACTGTTCAAGATCTGCAAGCGTGTAAACCTCGGCGCGGATGAAGCCGCGTTCAAAATCTGTATGAATGACGCCTGCCGCCTGGGGAGCGGTTGCGCCAATTGGAACGGCCCAGGCCCTTACCTCTTTTTCGCCGGCAGTGAAATAACTTTGGTAACCCAGAGCCTTGTAGGCAGCACGGGCCAGAACCGCCAAGGCAGGTTCACTAATACCGGCGCTTGCCAGCATTTCCGCGCGATCCGCTTCATCTAATTCAGCAATTTCAGCCTCTAGTTTTGCGCACACAGGCACCACTTCAGCACCAACTTTGGCTGCAAATTCCCGAACTTTCATCACTGTTGGGCCTTTGCCTTCCAAGTCTGTTTCATCCACATTGGCAACATAAAGCACCTGCTTGGCTGTCATAAGTCCAAAGGCTTGAATGGCCTTGGCCTCGGCTTCCGGGAGTTTGAGTTTGCGTATCGGCTGGTCTGCCTTAAGTTGGGCCAGGCATTTCTTGATGGCTTCCACTCGATCTTTGGCTTCCTTGTCACCGCCCTTGGCGGATCTTTCCGCTTTGGGAAGTGCATTTTCCAAGGTCTGCAAATCGGCCAGCATTAGTTCGATTTCAATGGTTTCAATATCGCTAAGCGGGTCGACCTTGCCAGCCACATGAATTACATCAGGGTCTTCAAAGCAGCGTACAACCTGAAGAATGGCATCCACCTCGCGGATGTGGCTTAGGAATTTGTTGCCCATGCCTTCGCCTTCACTGGCACCTTTTACAATCCCCGCGATATCCACCAAAGTTAACGCCGTGGGCACCACTTTCTGGGGGACAATAAACTTTGTGATTCGTGTGAGGCGTGGGTCTGGTACAGGAACGATGCCTTCGTTGGGTTCTATGGTGCAGAAAGGATAATTGGCAGCTTGTGCGCTTTTGGAGCTAGTTAGCGCGTTAAACAAGGTGCTTTTACCAACGTTTGGCAATCCAACAATTCCAGCTTTCATGATTTGTACCCGCCTTTTGCGTTTTGCAATGGTTTTCGGTTTAAGACTGTTCATGACAGCGAACCGAAAACCTGAGAAGAATTATTCTATGGTCGCAAACTTATATGTCCGGTACCAAAATGAGACCCCGAAAAATGGAAGGATTCTGCTTATTTGTTTGGGGTATCGTGGAATTACTTATTCGAACCAAAAATCCCATGAATTGCCTAGCTGATAGGCAGGGCCAAGTCTGTTGCCGAGGTTGTTGGCAAGGGATTGCCAGTATTCCAGGCCCCTTTTTTGAACCCAGGCCTTGGGGCCCCCGGTAAACGCGGGCCAGCCCAATCCTCGAACCATCAGGTAATCCCAGTCCTTGGGATCAAGATCGTTGTTCAAACCACGAAGCCTTGAAATTTCCAAGAGCATTCGAAGCAAGATTCTCTCTCTCCCTTCCCGCAGTCGATTGCTTTTGGACATGGAATCCCAAATAGGGTCTTTGGGGGTGGTGACAAACTGTCCTGTTAGGTTGGCGGCAAGATTGTTGGGTACCCAGGAATTTTTCAGGTGCAAAAACCAACCCTTGCCAGAGTCGATACCATTCCAGCCCCGTTTTGCCATCTGTTGGAAAAGATCGAGGATCGAGGTTGAGATACCTTTTCGTTGACCCAATTCCAAAAGATTTTCCAATCCGAACCAGTCTGCCCAGTAAAGAGGGCCAGCGGTAAAACCCCAGGACCGCAGGCTTTTTTCCATCTGTAACAGGGGGACCTTGCTGGCAAGCAATAGTAGCGATTCCAGAAATCCCTCAAAGAAAACCTGTGTGGCCAGACTATCACGCCTTGGGCTGGTTTCCACGCAGGTTCGCCCTAGTTTTCCCAGCCAGCTTCGAACGCGATCCTTTTGCTCGGAGGAAGTACCTGATGGAAAAGATAATTCCGCACAGGGATATCTTCCCAAGGGCAGTTGCTGAAAAAGTAGCGCCTGGCAGGGCATTTTTGATTCACCATTGGAAATCACCAAACGGTTGGGGTTGGTTTCACCAAACGCTCCGGGTTCTAAATCTCGGGATGTTTTCGAGAAAAGGAAAGCCATATCTATGTTGGGTGGTAATTGTGTTTTTTCGCTGCCTTCTAATTGGGCGAGCCTGCTTTGTGCCTCGGCGGGAGACCAGAATCCCTTACGAACCATTTCGCGTAATAGTAGTTCGATTCCCACAAGTGTGGCACCAAGGGTGGAATGGCTTGGGGAAATCAGCGATGAGGGTACGGATCTGGAAAGGTGCAAAAATGCCCATTCAGCCAAGCCCTTCCCGGAGCCAATTAAGGCAACCCTTTGAGGCAGAAGGGGCTTTCCATCAGGGGATGGCATACGGTCCAGATCAGCCATCATAAACTTTAATAGGTTTTGGCAAATGTCCGATTCAAAGAGCCGGTTTGCATGGGATGAAATTAGTTCTAATGCTTTTGCAGGGTCTTCAATGCCACTAAGATTAGCCAGTAATTTCAAAGTGCTTGCCTGCGTGGTATTTTCCTCGCAAGAGGTTCGTTTCAAGAAACGTTCGAATACCCTTTGAAGTAAATATCTGGATAATCGGTTTCCCTCGAGGATAGTTCTCCTCAGTGATCGATGCTTTTTGACCGCTGGGGAACCCTTTCCGTGCAATAAAGCCTGTCCCGTCAGTCGGGTAAATTCCTGGCGTAATTGTTTTTCATGGGTGGCTATTCCGTCCAAAAGTCCGAATCGGGCCAATTGAGCGGGTTTCCATTTTTCTCCGAAAGCCACAAGCTTGACCGACGCTTCGAGTCCAGCTTTTTTTACCAGGCTGAAAATCATTCCCCAGGAAGGGCAGGCACCCATCTCGGCTTCTGGAAATGAGAAAACGGTGTCTGGCCTGGCGTAAGCCAGCCTGTAATCACAGGCAAGGGCTATTTCAAAACCAGGTCCCATGCAGGGACCATGTATGGCTGCAATGGTGGGGCAGGGCAGTTTAGAAATGGTTTCCGCCAGACGCATGCCTTCTTTTTGCCATTCGGCATATCCGCCACTCGCATGAAACTCTTTCCACTCTTGAAGATCGGGGCCCAGGGCGAAGCCATTACCTTTTCCGGAACGGAAGATAATGACAGGTGGTGCCGTTGATTTTTGAAGAAAATCCAGGCCGGCTTGCAAATCCCTGATCAATGACAGGGTTACCCGGTTCATAGGGTCATCGTTGCTGTCCAAAATGACCATGACGCTGCCATCCTGATCTTTTTCGATGCGGACAGTACTGCTTTTGAATAAAACCATAATAGTGGCAGCCATCATGAGAATGGTGGTGTACGACTCAGATTAAAGGATATTCCGGCATGATGCCGGGGTAAAGGAAAAGGTTAAATACCATGGCCAAACCAAAGGCATTCACCCGCAGTGAAATCCACGGTTACCCTGTGATGCGTGGGAAAGTTCGTGATGTTTATGATTTGGGGGACAGGCTTGTCATTATTACCACCGACCGGGTGAGTGCCTTTGACTGGATTTTACCCCAGGGGATTCCCGACAAGGGACGAATGCTTAACCAGATGTCCATTTTCTGGATGAACTTTCTGAATGTGCCCAATCATCTTATCTCCCAAGATGTGAACCAAATGGGACCAGAATTCGCAAAGCATGCGGATGATTTGCAGGGGCGTTCCATTTTGGTGAAAAAGACCAAGGTTTATCCGGTGGAATGCGTGGCCAGGGGATATATATCAGGTTCAGGATGGAAGGAATACCAGGGGAACCGCAAGGTTTGTGGAATCAGTTTGCCGGATGGATTGAGACAAAGTGACCGTTTGCCAGAACCTATTTTTACCCCTGCCACCAAGGCTCAGACCGGCCATGATGAAAATATATCCTTGGAAGCCATGGAAAAAGTGGTTGGTTCAACAATTGCAGAAGATTTAAAGCAAAAAACGCTGGAAATCTATCGGCGTGCTTCAGAATATGCCATGACCAAGGGCATCATTCTGGCGGATACCAAACTGGAATGGGGTTGTATGCCAGATGGCCAGACGATCTTGATTGATGAAGTGCTTACCCCGGATAGCTCTCGTTTCTGGGATCAAAAAACTTATAAGCCGGGAATAAGCCCGCCCTCGTTTGATAAACAGTTCATCCGGGATTGGCTGGAGACCACCTCCTGGGATAAAAACTCTCCTCCCCCTGATTTGCCTGAAGAAATCATTATGCAAACCAGGGCGCGCTATCTCGAAGCTTATCGATTGCTGACGGGTAAAGATTTTAAGGTATCTTGATTGTTGTATTTTGCTAAAAATAAAACCCTGCCCTGAAGTACTTCAAGGCAGGGTTGTTTTTTAATGGAGCCTGTTTAGTTTTTTACAACTTCACAGCAAGGGCCGTCGGGGCAGCAAATACCATCCGGGCAGCAATTTGTCTTCTTGGTAACCTTTGCAAAAGAGTTGCAAGTACCATCTTCACAGCAAGGCGAATCCGGGCAGCAAGCACCGTTTGGGCAACAGGTGCCAGCATTGCAGCATTTCGCTTTACTGTTTGGAAGACTGGAATTGGTAATTGCAAAAGCTAATGCACCCACTGCCAAAGTGACGCTAAGAGCCATGAAAAGCTTATTCACTATATTCTGAAACATCTGTATCTCCTTAAAACTTCACATATTTTTCTCAAAGAACTGGCACTTGATGACAATTTCAAGTTGGAAAACAGTTCATTGAAATGGAAAAAGCTGAAGGAGATTTAACAAAGCCACTGGCAATTACGAACATGAATTCTTTGGTGGGCGGGATAGGTGAAATGGTTGGCTTGGGCCAAACAGGGGCTGTTTTGAGCTTCTTGAAAGATCGGATAATAACCCACAAAACTATGGGTATCGGTTGGATCATTTAAAGAGTTGGACTTTTCAACATACCCGCCATAAATTTTTTCACAGCAGCAAAAGCCAGAAAATGGACGTGAAGAGTCAAAAGGATTGGAGTCGGAATCCTTTTCAGTTGATTGCTGATTATTGCAAAATGGACAACTATCAGCGTTGGGAGAAGATGGTGCAGAATGTTGCGTATTTACATAAGGAACCAGACAACACCAACCGCGAGGCATGATGATTGCAACGGCGAAGATTGCGAAACAAAGATATGTAATTATCTTCCTCATATCTTAATTATCGGCGGTTGTGGTTCTTGAAGTCAAGCCTTGGTGACTTTTCTGCCCAAAATCTGGTAGATTTTCCTGGAAAGACTTTCCGTCAGAATTTCCAAGCTGCCTGCCGCAAGAGTCGCAATTTTCTCCTGATAAATGCCATACCCATAGGTCGATGCCTCGGGAAGGTAACCCGGTTGCCAGTCGTTTGCAATGGTGACAATCACCACGGCATATTCTGGAAAACGTTGGCGTAGGGTCATTTGGATTGACTGGTACAATTCCCCTTGGGCAAATATCCAGATCGTTTCACCCCAGATGAATACTTTTGTCTTGTGAGGGAAAGTTTTACCCTGAGGTAAAACGGAAAGCCTGGTTATTTGGCGGGTCATCTGTTCCACCATTGCCCGGGCATCCCTGGCTTGCAAATGGTCTCCCATGGAAATAGCCTTTGCCTCCTCTGCCTCCCAGTGTGTCTTTTGTGCCTTGGTATCCGAAAGGGAAGGCAAATCCGGTCGATAGGGTAAATCGACATTTATCTCTTCAGAGATCATTCGGCGTCTGGCCGTAATTTCATTTTCGGAAATGGGTTCATCGTGCCAGGTGCCAAGGATTGCCCCGGAGATGACGGACCCCTTGTAAACAAACCGGGTCTTGGCAGGAGGGATATCTTCGATGGTTGCCAAAGTCGCATATCCAAGTTTGCGGCCATTTCTATCGGCTGTGGCGTGATTACCAACAAACCCTTCGCGGGGGCCAAGGTCACCTGATGCGCCTTGTAGGAAAATGCATGGGGCGCCAGTATATTCTTCCACCATCTCGCGGAAGGAACCTATGTAATCCGGGCTAATACTTGTGTTTTCCCATGCCAGCGTCGTGGGATGGCAGGCATAGTTGACAACCGTTCCTATACATTTGCCATCTTTATCATCGATCCGGCCAACAAGCAAAGTGCTGTCGGCAAAACCTTTTGGGTTGAATCCACAAACGAAGCTGTTGTTTATCGGGTCAAAATAATCACGGTGCCTGGCCAGATGGCATGTTCCGGTGCCAAAGGTAATCCAAGCTGGCTTGCAGTTTCCCCTGGCTTCAACCGAAGCCTCGGCGCAGATGCGTGCCAATTCGTCCAGGTATGGTCCTATCATTTCACCACCTGGTAATTCAGTGCGGCTTCTGGACATCCAGCCGGAACCATGAGTATGGGAAAGGCAAATTTCTATGTCCTGCGAGGCGACTTGGGTCGCAGCGGAAACCTTGGCGCGAATATTTTTAATTTCCTCACCATCTAGAATGCAGTGATCCATCGCAAGGACTAGGTTCGGCGAGGGGGGGGATTTGTCGGCTTCAATCCATAATGCAGTTAGAAGCAGGGGTTTGTGAACCGATGTGGAACGGTCATGCTTTGCGGCACCCCACATGCGGTGATACATTCCAACCGGAGGGGTTATGTCTTTTCTGGAGATGCCTATTTTCCCGCCACACTGAGGGGTTTCCATGCGGTCCATCACTCTTCCTCCGTGTCAAACAAAGACTTTTTGGGGTTCAGCAATGCCCAAATGACGGCATCTATGGCAAAGATTCCAGCAAAAAGGAACAGGGCGAAACTCCAGTTGTTACCCATTTGAATCCATTTGCCAATGATCAGGGGAAATAAACCAGCGCCGATGTTGCCACACATGTTCATGACGCTGAAAACAGTGGCAATGCGTGATCCACCGAAATCGATCGCTACGGAGTATCCGCTGATTCCACCAAATGCCCCACAATAAGCCCCAAGGGCCATGATGAAAACCGAAAGGTGAACATCGCTGATGAAATGGGAAAGGACAAATAGCAGTGAACACAAGGTCATGCTGATCACCGCAAGTCCCTGCCTGCTCAGTCTTTTGTTGTTGGTTTTCTTTAGTACCCAATCACTTACAGTGCCTCCGGAAATACCCCCGAGCATGACTCCGATTCCTGCCCAGGCGGTCAGTCGGCCGGCGTCCAGCGTTGTAATCTCTTTGGTCTCCTCGAGAAACCGGGTGAACCAGGTGCTAAAAAATACCATGGCGGCAGCTCTTAGAAACTGTTGCAGGCAAAGAAGCAGCATCGATACGCTTCCAAGCATGGCCTGCCAGTCCGATTTCAAGCTGCCCTTGGAGATAGATTTGTTTTGGGAAATACTTGATTCCGGGATCAGCCAGAAGAATAAAAGTGCCCAGGTCATTCCGGGTATCGCATAGATCAGCAAAATTGTTTGCCAGGATATTTTCAATAAAAGTTGAGCGGTGATTGCGGGTGCAAGGGCTGCGCCCACGGCCATGCTGGAAGCCAATAGGCCAGATGCGAAGGCCCTTCCCTGAGTGGGGAACCAAGCGCCGATTGCCTTTGCGGAAGCGGGAAAAATGCCTGCTTGCGCCATTCCCATGAGCCCCCAAAGGAATATTAACGATCCGAAACTTCCGGAAAACCCGGCCACACCAGTGAGGATTGACCATGCGAATGCATAAATGGCAAGCGCTTTTCGGCTGCCAATCGAATCCGCAATCCAACCTGCGGGCACCTGAAGAATGGCATAGCCCCAATACCAGGTAGCCATCACCCAGCCCATTGCGGAAGCATCAATTCCAAGGTCGGCCTGAATATTTTTGGTGGGAACGCTCAGGGCGGATCGCTGCACATAAGCTATCAGCGCAGCCAGGCACAACATTCCCATTCCCCAGCGGTGCATCTTCTTACTTTCCAAGTTGTTTTTGCTGACAAACGCAGTCCGCCAATAGTTTTAATAATCGGTCCACTTCCTGCGCGGTTTCCTGGTCCATTTCCCAAGAATAGGGTTTTCTTCGAAATGTGTTCGGAAAGATTCCCCGTTTGTGGAGGATATGTTTCTCTATGGCCAGAAAACCATCCAATCCCGCTTGTAGCTGCAATGCAACAATGGCACACACGGGAAAGTACATGGCGTAGGCTGCACGGTCATCCCTGCGTTGTAGTGCGTTCCATATGCCAACGATGCCATCCAGAAGATCAACCCCCGGCATGGTTCCCGCAATTCCCCTGCGGAAACTGTCGATCAGGAGAATGCCGCCCGAACCCTCGAATATTTGTGCCTTACCTTGGGACGCATCCCTGAGGGCGCTGAGGTTGGGGCCAATCGGAGATGCTTCCGGCTTGAACAGGATTTTTTCATTGCCATAAAGTTCCAGAAGCCTGATGTAAATGGAAAGGGGAATTGCTTTTCCCACATAGCCAGAGGCATCCTGCACAATTAGGGGTACCGATACCCCATCAGCCAGCGCGCGAAAATGATCGAGCACCGCATTATCTGGCAATCCGGTGGTAAGCGGGGGAACCGCCATGATGGCATCGCACCCGGCTTGATCCGCAGCCCTGGCGTATACCATGGCCTGACGGGTGCTTTCCGCACTTACCCCGGCGAAAGTGGCCCCGCGACCGGCAGTAAAATCCACCATCGCCTTGGTCAGGGTGATTCTTTCCTCGACGGTCAGGCGCAGCAGCTCGGAAACCATGCCGCTACCCAATCCATGTGCACCTTGGGAATAAACCCAGTCTATCTCAACCTTCAGCGTAGGAAGGTCGATGTCTTCGTTAGACAAGAAAGGTACATGGACAATCGGCAAAACCCCGGATAGTTTCTTTGACATGATTTTCTCCTACCAGTCACCCACGCTGCCATCGGTGTAAAAGACCTGCTGAGGCAATTCTTGTTGGAATGGGTGTTTTCTTGCCTCGACCTCATTGATGCTGATGCCCAGGCCAGGCTTTGTATTCGGCCGAACGATGCGCCCCTTGCGTTCGGTGGTAAATCCTTCCTGAACGATGTCAGAACGCCATGGAACATCGTTGTGTACCGTCTCGCAGATGATGTAAGAAGGCTGGGAAAACCCAAACTCAAGGGATGCCGCGGTGCTAACAGGCCCCTGTGGGTTATGAGGGGCCAGTGATATGCGGTAGGCTTCCGCGAGGGCCGCAACTCGGCGCGCTTCGCTTAATCCCCCGCAATGGGTGATATCCAACTGGCACACATCGCATGCCTGTGCTGCGAACAAATCTCGAAAATCGGCCAGGCGCGTTACCCGTTCCCCGGTGGCGATGGGAGTTTTGACCGAGCGTTTGATGTTAGCCAGACCCTCGATACTTTCAGGCCAGCAGGGTTCTTCAAAGAAATAAAGTCCGTAGGGCTCCAATGCCTTGGCAAACTGCAGTCCCATGGTAGGGGATGGCCTGGCGTGGCAGTCCACCATGATGTCGATGGAATCTCCCACAGCTTCCCGCATGGCGGCCACGCATTTTTCAGCCGTTCGTACCGGCTTCAAACCTTCCAGAGGAAGGGTTGGGGGAACAGCCATGGACTTAAACGCGGTAAAACCATCTTCCACAGCCTGCCGGGCCAGGTCGGCAAATCTCTTCGCATCCTCGGTGGAGGTTTCATAAAAATCCTCCATCTTGCCACCGCCCAGATGACAGTAGGTGCGAATATGGTCTCGAACCGGGCCACCCCATA
>JBEGQX010000286.1:0-17449 GCA_041180805.1 Planctomycetota bacterium | reverse complement strand
TGCCAGTTCCGGTGATTAGGTGGTTGTTGAAGGGGGCTCTGGCATGCTTTGCGCTTTTGTTCTTTTTTTATTGTCGGGCCGATTTTCAGAAGCGGGGTGGTTGGCAGCTTTCAACGGAATTCGCGTTGGTTGTCTTGGGAATGCTATTTTTTAGCGAGAGAACCTGGAAACATCACTGTGTGACCATGGTATTTCCGTTCGCTGTGCTCTCTTACCTGTTTGCAATAAATAACAACAATGCTGGCAGGCGTTTGGTGGCGATTCTTGCCATTGTTTTATCCAGCGTATTAATGTGGATGACTAGCACTGGGCTTTTGAAGGATGAGTTTGCCAAAGAGGCTCAGGTGTATGGTTGCTACACTTGGGCGTTTGTTGTGCTAATGTGGGCTTTGTTTTGGTTTCTATCCAGGGAACCGAAAACCGACTGGCGGGGCCATCCTGTTTCCTGAACGAGACAATATTAAAGCCAAGAAGGGAGTGGCTTTTTTGCCACCCCCTTCAGTTTTTTATACCCAATCAATTTGATTAAGGAATTACATTGGGTGGTGCCTTGTAGCCAGTCTGGAAGAATTCTTCCTCTTCCTGAATGATGATTCTTGGGGTCACCATGATGAGAAGGCTTTCCGCCTCACGCCCATAACCCACATTCTTGAACAAGCGGTTGATGTAAGGAATCTTGCTAAGGATCGGTGGTCCATATTCACTTCTGGATTCCGACAACCTCTTGATACCACCCATCAGAACCGTACCACCGTCTGGCACCGACACAGTGGTTTGTACCTGAATGGTATTGATAACAGGCTGTTGGATGTACTGGGTGAAGGTAATGGGATCGCCCGGGTTTGTGGTTAGCAAGTTCTGGGTTGGGAAAATTGGTACCACCACAGGGAAGAGTGATACTGGTCCAGGTACCAGATTTGTCAGGGTAACAGGCATGTTCAACCTTACAGATCTTCTATCGGCGCTGATGAGTGCCTGAATATTCAGGTAGACACCGAAGGGGAAGGCCTGAACCGTTGGGGCAAAGGTTAGGTTGCCGTTTGCCAGGGTTTGAACATTCACACCGGTCACAAAGAACTGGTTTTCAGCAACAGTGATGTTGGCATTCTGGCCGTTGAAAAGGGTTAGCTTTGGTGCCTGCATCACATTGGTCCTCTGGTCGCCTTGGGCCGCTTCCATGAAGAGGAACACTTGGATATCACTAAGAAACGCCAGGCCCATCGACAAACCCCCAGCACCAGGAAGTCCTGGGTATCCACCAAATGCCGGGATGGACAATGGGAAGGATGTGTTTGTGATTGGGATGTCGAGATCACTGGTGAAGGATCCAGCAGGAGTGATGCCACCGATCATTCGATCAAAGTTCGGATCATTAATATAGCCCGAAGGTTTGTATTGGCCGGAGGTAATCATAGGCTCAAACCTTGAGGTGTTTCTGTCGGTCTTGATGTTCAAGTTGAAGTCCAAACCAATTCTTTCGTAGAAATCTTCCGCAATGCTGATGAAGCGGACTTCGATCGCAACTTCCTGATCCTGCAGGCGGCGAAGTGCCGTAAGCAGATCGGCAACTTGCTCCTGAATATCAGGTGACTGATTGATTACCAGTGACATGGTCAATGGGAAGTATTCAATCGTTCCAGGACCGCCCATATTATTCCAGGATTGAGGGGCAATCGTGCTGGTTAACAGCTTGATCAGCATGTCTTCCATGGTCTGGCTATTCTTTTTGGATACAGAAACATTCCCATTGGAATTTGAGCCAGAAGGAGTTCCAGTCTGGGTTCCACCCGTCATGCTGTTTGGCGACATCAATGGGGATGGGGCTTGTGTCTGGTTGCTCTGTTGGTTTGCTGGAATACCCAGAATCGGTGACAGCGAGTTGAAGTGCGGGTTGGTGTAATTCTCAACAGGCACCACCAAGTCTGCAACCTGGTAAGTTACAGTCTGCAATTTACCCCTCGCGCGGGATTCAGTGGTGATCTGAAGCACTTCATCCTTAATCACATAAGTAAGGTGAACGCTGTGCAGGAGCAGGCTTAAAGCGCTTTTTAGGGATACCTGTTCCAGTTTAAGATTTACCGGTCGATCCAGGCTTATGCCTTCTTCTTCAAGGGCGGGCATATCTGGCACAATGTTGATCCCATAAAAACTTCTGATGTCTTCAATGGCTTCGCGAAGCAAAGTATTGTTGAAGTTCAGGTTCACTGGGGTTGTAAGCTTGGATTCGATTTCCTTTTCCTTCTCGCTCTTTCGAGTGGTGCTGGTGATCGAGGAAAGGTTCTGGCGTTTGTTGCGACGATCTGCCATCTCGGGGTTAACGTCCAATGGCTTGTCCATTTCCAATGGAGGTCCGAGCTTGTCGGTTGCGTTTAGCTCATCCAGGAAGAATTTTTCCTTTTCAGCCTTGTTTTTCTTGGCCACGCTAATGCTGCGCTGAGTCTTTGCCATGCTCATGGCTGCCGCAGCCATTGCGTTATCAGGGTCAAGTTCATGGGCGCGCATAGCATAGCTTTCCGCTTCCAGATACTTGCCTTCCTTGAAGTTCTGGTTGAATTGCTTCATTAATTCGGCAACTTTCTTCTGCTTGTTCTCATCAGCAAGCTGCTTTTGGCCAATGGCGTTTTTCTTCTCTTTTCCACCATCTTTGGCCAGCATCTCTTTTTGGGCTTTCATCAGCTTGAAGTGCTGCAGGCGTGATTCCACCGGCCTTCTAAGAAACGCCATCTTGCCCGGTTCCAGGTCGTTGCTGTTAAGTTCGCTTAGATATTCAGTAAGCATCTCGATGGCGGCATCAGTCTGCCCTGCCTGGAATTTTTCCATGGCATCCCGTTGTAGATCGAGTCCTTGCTGGCGCATCTGGCCAAATTTGACCTCGCGCATCTGGTTTGTCATTTCAAGAAGGTCTTGGCTGCCTTCAGTTTTGTTCTCGGATTTGTTCAATTCCGGAATGTTGTTGGCAGGTTTGGCCTTGTTATCATTTCCTTTTACAAGGGAAATCTTGCTGCTTTCGCCTGGTTGCATATCCGGAGTCTGCATGATTTCCTTGAGTTTTTGCAGACGATCCTTATCCAATTGCTTGTCAAGTACTGCGCTGATCAGGTTTTTAGCCTGGTCAAATTCCTTGCGATTGTAAGCTGAAAGGGCAGCATCGAAAGTTCTTCTGGCTTCCAGGGTTTTCTGATTCACTTCCTCAATATCAATGGAGCGAAGGACTGTGGAAGCTTCTTCCTTGACGCCGTAGGGGCCTTGATAAGCCTCAATGGCAAGTCTTCTGGCGGTAACAGTCTGGCCAGATCGTAATTCGAGTCGCGCCTTTTCCAGCAGTACTTTACCTTGATTGGATTCAGCAGATTCAGTTGCGGAGACTGTGGTGGTGGTTCCAGTACCCTTGGTCTTGCTGATTTGATTTTGCTTGGATTCAATCGCCTTGGTGTCCTGGCCGAAGGATTTGGCAAGTGAATTGGCAGTCTCAAGGTATTTTTGGGCGGCATCCAGATTTTGGAGACCGGTGCTGGCTTCAGCATTCATCGACCTGCCAGCTTTTGCCATCAACTCATCAACCTGGTTTCTTGCCAGCGAACTGAGTTCAACAAGCATTTGTTCAGGGCTGTCTTCACCCGGAGCAAAATTTACTCCAAGTTTCTGGCATTCCATCGCTTTCTGGCGGGCACCGACGAGATTGCCAGTGGCGGCAAGTGTTTTTGCTTCAACCATAAGGGCAATGGCTTTGCTCTTATCTTCAGGTGAAGTGGAAGGTTGTATTTTGGGTGCCTGCTCGGCAACCATTTTGCCACCTTGTTTATTTTCTATTTCTTTCAAGATTGTTTCAGGAGTTTCACCTTCAAGTTTTACATTCATACCTTTGACTTGGAAGGCAAGTCCTGCGGCTTTTTCGTAATTGCCATTGGAAAGTGCTTCCCGGGCGGAACGCATTGTGGCCTGGGCCATGGCCACCTTGGTGGCGTCTGTTGAAGGTCCATCTTTTTTCTTGTCGGACTTTTTGGCAAAGGAAGGATCTTTTCTGGCTTTAAGCTTTGCAGCCTCAATCTCGGTTGCCAGCTTTTGGGGGCGGTCACCAAGATCCCAGACATTATAAGGACCATGCAATTGTTGGGCTCTGTATGCGGCTTTGGTGGCAGCATCATAATCACCATCGTCGTAAAGCTTTCGAGCTTCGGCAAGAATCTTGGCGGATTCTTCCCGATCTTTTTTTGCTTGGGCCTTCTCAATTTCACCACGAAGCTTTTCCGGGCTATCTTCAAACAGTCCCCATTTAGCGCCCGGCGCAGCTTTTGCCCTAAGCATAAGCCTGGTTGCTTCATCCAGTTTATTTTCCATCAACATTTTTCGACCACGGCGCAATAGCTGCCTAGGATCCTCAGATTCCTTGACAACTTCTGTTTTTGCGGAGCTTTCAGTGGTTGATTTTGTTTTGGCCTGTGCTCGCAAGATATCTGCCTGCAAACGGTCTGGGTTGTCTTCCCACCAGTTTAAACCTGCCTTTTTGTTACGGGCTTGTTCGGTCAATTCGCGGGCTTTTTCAATATTGCCGTCCGCAAGCGCCTTTCTGGCTTCCTTGACCAGACTTCTGGTTACCTCCGCACTATCACCCTTATTTGGTTCAGAACCTGAGGAATCGGAGTTTTGGGAGGCTTTTGAAACTGTTTTTGGTTCTATGGGCAAAGGGGGAGTATCAAGTTTTGCCACCACGGATTTGGTTTCGGTGTTATCCGTTTTGCCACGAGCCACCTGGATGTCTTTTAGGAGTTTCGCAGGGGAATCACTGGCAAAAGTGAAGGTCCATGCATATGAATTTTTCTCCGCGATTTTGGCAAGGTTTTCAGCGGCATCCAGATCCATATTGGAGTACGCTTTGCGAGCCAAAGCCATCAAGGCCTTGGGATCCTGTTTCATTCTGGCGATTTCCTGCTTAAGTTTGGCAGGTGAATTCGGATCAGATGCAGAACCGGAAGGCAACTCACCGATAAGGCTTTCAGCAGCCTCAAAATCCCCTTGTGCCATTAAGGCCTTTACATGGCTTACGTTTGGTTGTTCCGCCTTATTGGTTGGGGACTTTCCACCGGATTTTGCAACGGGTTCCACCAATATTGGTTCGCTGGTTACGGTTACTCCCTGGGATTTCTGCTTGATGGTTTCTTGAATCTTCCTGAATCTGGCTTTATCAGCTTCTTTTAAATATTGTTCGTCAAAAGCAATCTTCTTCGTTAAATCGCCTGCTGCGGCCGATTGGCCCTTACTTACCAAGTCTTCCGCAAGGTCAAGTGTGGAAGAAGATGTATTTCTTGCTTCCAAAGCTGCCTTATTGGCCGAGTAAATCCTTTTGAAATCTTCGAGTTCTGCAGGAAGCAATTCTTTTTGAAGAGTCTCAACTTCCTTGAATAGTTTTTCTGCTTCCTCGTAGTTTCCCCTGCGATGGCTTTCAATGGCCTTGTTAAGGGAAACAGAAGCCTTGTTAGGGATGCCAGGGCTTACAACAGACACAGCGTTGAGAATATGAATTCCTTGAGCAGCCTGGATGCTGTTGGAGAATCCAAGAATTCCAAGGCTTAGGGAAGAAAGAAAACCAATTTTTCCAATCCATTCTTTGGTTGTTGATCCTGAAACAGCAATTTTGGCTCCATTGGATTTATGCTTATTCATGGTTTGGTTTCCTTCCAAATCTTTTGAATTCCAAGAATCTGTGAAGTTTGTGCTTTTTGTTGAAAAATGACCAGTCCAGCTTTGGATGATTCCCATTGTGCAATCCTGTTCAGGTGTTTCCTTTGTAAGTCACAAACTCAAACACAGTTAGCTTCTTGGTTTGCTCAAAATAGAGTATTCCCAAGACGGCGGGACCATACCCATCCCTTTTTCAAGAATCAAGGCCAGCTAAGCGAGTTTTCTTAAAGTTTTGATGAGTGATTAACCGAGAGGCTCGACTTGGCAATTTGGGCTAAAAGGGCTGTTGTAGTCCAAACCAGAATTGAGTGCCGGTATTTTGATGGATTGCTTGGGCAACATCAAAACGAATCATAAATCTTTCCACAAAGCTCATAAAGGCTACATCGCAGCGAATACCCGCTCCAACCCCATGCGCAACTGAACCCAAGCTTTGGCCGTTTACATATGCATCACCAACATCGTAAAATACCGCAAGATAAGTGTTTTTTGCTGAAAATAAATGATCTACCGCATCCACTGCGGTTCTTCTGACAATTGGCATTCTGAGTTCAATACTACCGACCCAGGCAGTGTTACCCTGTCTTTGCGCCAAATCAAAGCCTCTAAACATTTCACCACCGCCCATGGTGAAAAATTGACCATAAGAAGGTACGGAAGTGCCACCGAATGCTCTTAAGGCTATTCGAGTATCCGCAAACCAATATGAAAATTGATTTAACCACGGATGCTCGCCTGGAATTCTGTCAATCAAGCCTGAAATATCAGGAAGGTATTTCACAGTGGAAGCCTCTGTCCATACTCGCTGCATGGTTTCCCGTTCATTTAGCAGGGCTGTGCCGGCTTCATAAGCAACATCAAATTGGAAGCCGCCTTCTGGATCCCAATACGGGGTCATGTAATTAATTCGATAATGCAGCCCACCAGTGGTGATATTTTGAAATCGTTGTGCTCCGGGTACCGTTTGAACGGGGTCGGGAAGAAAATTATCCCGGAACGAACCGAATACATCTATGAAGTGCGATGGAAGCATGTACATGCTGGGATTTTCCAGAAAGATGTATCTCCCAAAGACTGAGGCCCGGGTTGCTTGGTTATTGCCATCGTAAAATGTGTACAATCTTTGTTCTGCATTAAACCCGAATTGGAACGGTGAATCTGGCCAATGGCTTATCAAACCATCTGCCCCGACTATAAAATCGCGGAAATCAGTACGGTAGGCACTGTAAAGGCCCCCTGAGAAATGTTGCGATTTGTAGGCGCCTGCCCGCACACCAAACATGGAGGAACGAGTGTACCAAACGTCGTCATAGCTATTAAAAAAAGCCCAGGGGCCATAAATGAAGTTCCACCTGTCATAAGCGTTTGTAAGAGATGTTTCATCGATAAAAGTATAAAGGGGGGTAAACCTGAATTTTGGCTTTTGATGCCAAAGGTTATTGGATGGTTCACTATCAGGTATGACGAGGTCAGGATCGATTGCTATCTGGCTTGGAGTGCCGGGAAGTTCCACACGGACCCTGATCAATTCATTTCCCATATTTTCGACAGTAGCAGCCGGAGAATCGATGTCATAATTCCCACCAGATGGGAAAATCGGAATTCGAATGGGAAATTTTTCGGGATCTTCGAAGGCGAAGCCGAGGTAAGTCGGCTCTGAGTAATCAGCATTTTGTTTGACTAAAATTGTCCATTTTGTGGTTTCCTGTTTGTTTTTTGTGGAAATACCAACTGTCGAGTAAATGGACTGCCTGACTGATGGTTCCGCATCTTCTTTTACGGATTCTATTTTCCAGTCACACAACCCGGTTCCCTTGAGCCATTTGTCAAAAAAATCTTTCCAGGATCTTTGGGTGTAGGATTCAAGTTCTTGTTGGAAGTCATCCACATGAAGGATGCTATATTCGTATTTGTTCCTGATAGACTTCATGAAATCCAGAAAAGCTTTTTCCCCTAGCCTGGATTCCATCATTTCAACGACCTTGGCACCCTTGTCGTAGCACATGCTGAATAACTTTACGACGTGACCAAATTCATCCATAGGTTTAAGAATGCTGGTATGGTCACCCCTGCCAATAGCCCCATAAAAACCGCTCATTCGGTAATCTTCCCGCCTAATATTGGGCAGCCACCGCAATGGGGCCGGGTATTCTAAAAGTTCGTTATTTTTACCGCGGGTATGATTAAGAAGTTTGTGGCTAAAATGAGTAGCAAGTGCTTCGTCCATCCAGGTTTCACGATAGCCATCTGTGCCCACCAAATTGTACCACCATTGATGGCAAACCTCGTGGCTGATTAGATATTCCGCATACTTGTGGGCGAATTCCGGCATGGAAAAAATACGCTCATCCACCATAACCATCGATCCGCATTCGTTTCCATTCCAGCCAAAATAAGATTCCGCAATGGTGAATTCCCTATAGGGGTACGGGCCAAACCACTGGCTGTACACCACCATGCATTCGCGCACGATACCGGCAATTTTTTGGGCATAAAAATCATGCTCCTCCAATGCCATAACCCTTATTTTTAAAGGGGTATCTCTACCGGGGATATTAACCTCGGATACATGTTCCTTGAATTTTTTGGAGCAGATGATCGCGAAGTCCCTTACTCCCAGAGCCTCAAGGGTTAGGACTTTTCTGCCAGAGTGTCCTTGTTTTTCAGCTATTTTGTGCCCTGTGCTTGCGACTTGCATTTCTTCAGGAATATTCAAGGTTACCTTGTAATTACCTGCCTCATTGTGAAAGGGTTGGTGCCAGGGAATGAATGGGGTAGCTGTCCAGCCTTGGTTGGGGTCTTGGGATGCCGGGTTCCATTTTCGGTCGTGGTAAGCGAAAACTGGAAGCCAGTTCACCAGAAAATGCACATCTTTCCAGTAGCCCCATCGTCCTTGTTTTTCAGGCAAAATCATTCGGAAATGCAATTCCAATTCAATTTTTTCTTCGGGTAAAATAGCTCGTTCCAATGGAATTTCCAGAGTAGTGTTCGTTTGCCCTGTGAAAGAATAAGAGGATTCTTTTTTTTCGCCGTTAATTGTGATGACAAATAGTTTTTTTAATTCCAGGGCGCTTCGATTGCTTCCCAGAGAGTCGCTTGGGGTCATTCGAAGGATTTCAAGCGTTTTAGCCATGATGGCTATATCTTTGGCCGGAACTATGTAGCGGGCATGGGCGTTAAGCTGGATTTTGTTGATGGGGCTGTTTGAATGATTGGTCCAGGATGCTTTCTGAACAACCTCAACACTATGGCTTGCAAAATCCCAATCCATGTGCACTTCGTAGTTGGGAAGAAGTGACAAAGCCTGCTGATTTCCAAATGCCCAGTTTGTGTTAGCGTACAACAAAAAGAGCAAACATAGCATTACCCTCAACCGCATCTAAATCCCTTGCCAGCTTGGAATTAACTTACAAAACCAAGTTTCTATACCTTCAAATCAAAAGTAATTCCACAGCAAAAGAATAAAGCATTGGCAGAATGGGAAAAAGAAAAGGCGAGGTGAAAACCTCGCCTTTGGGGGAATTGCAAAGAATAGGCTTACTGGTTAAACATGAACTCTTTGGTGTTGAGAAGAGCCCAAAGGATATTCTCGTATGCCAGCTTTTTGTTCATGGAATGCTTTGTCAAATGGGCCAAAGCTGATTCTTTTTGCTGAGGCGTGGGCTTTCGGGAAAATGCCCACATAAACATCTCATCAATTTTCTCAGAATCGGGGCGTGTGTCTTTGGCCAGCAAATCTGCCCTTCCGTTAGCTCTGGATAGTTTATTTTGGATTTCATCGGAATTTAAAAGATGAAGAGCTTGGGCCAGATTGGCTTCGCTTACCCTTTCGCATTCACAAGCGCTAATTCTTTGTGGCCTACCAAAAACATCAAGAAAATAGCTTGAATATCCTTCATCCGGAAGCATGATTGCTCGTTTTGGAGCAAACTTATCCACAGGAAGTCCACCAAACCCTGCAGGGCTGTCAGTTACCTGGCAAACCGCATCAAAAAGTACTTCAGCACTCATGCGTTTGGGGTAATAACGGGCGTAATTCTGTTTATCATTTTTGTTCCAATCGTTGGGAACAGAACTTAGCTGGTAAGTACGAGAATTAACAATATTCCTGATGAGTTGCTTAAGGCTGTATCCATTCTTTACGAAATCATCAGCCAAAGCTTGAAGTAACTCTGGGTTTGAAGGTGGGTTGGTAACCCTCATATCGTCAAGTGGGTCAACAATGCCACGGGTAAAAAAGTGGGCCCAATATCGGTTTGCGATAGCCTTTGCGAAGAAAGGATTGGATTTTTGAGTCATCCATTCAGCCAGATTTACCCGTGGATCATCATCCTCTTCAATAGTTAGGGCTTTACCATCCAAGGGTTTGTATTCGGCCGGTTTGTTAGTTCTTTTATTGGTAACTGAGCCTGTTCTGGTGGAATAAACAACCAGCCTTTGGGTTTCAGCGTTTTGGGCGGCCTGGCCAGGAACAGCCATCCTCTTACGGCCAATTTTCCCAAAGAAAGCCGCCAAGCCCCAGTAATCATCCTGACTCCACTTTTCATAAGGATGGTGATGGCATTGAGCGCATGCAAGCCTTTGTCCCAAAAATACTTGTGCGGTGTCATCCACATACTGTTCTGGGTTGGTTAAACTTTTATACCAAACAGTGGGAGGGGTTTCGGATTCATCGCCTGTTGCAGTCAGAATTTCCCTGGCAAAATTGTCATAAGGCATATCGTTTTTCATGGCATCACGGATCCAGCCATGAAAAGCAAAAGTACCCTTCATTTTGTCTTGCTGGCCACCCCGTTTGACCCGAAGAATATCAGCCCATTTGGAGGCAAAATAATAGGCGTATTCTGAGGAATCCAAAAGCTTTTCAACAAGTTCCTTGCGTTTGTTGGGGTTATTGCTTTCAACAAAAGCCTTTACCTGAGTTGGCGTCGGAAGTGATCCCGTTAGATCCAAGGAAAGCCTTCGAATAAATTGATCATCAGAGCAAAGTTCAGATGGCATCAATCCTAGCTGCCTCCACTTTGCGACAGTAAGCTTGTCAACAAAGTTGTTCTCATTAAATGCAAATTCTTTGGGTTTTTGGCTTAAAGGAACTGTCGCGCGGAAAGTGTTAACAAACTCTCCATAGCGAACCATTATTGCAGCTTCTCCGGCCATTCCATGTGTTTGAACTAGTGCATTTGCATCCACCGTTGCGATATCCTGATCATTAGATTCATATTGGGCTCTGCGAGTGATATCTTCGATGGAACCATCTGAATAGTGAGCAAAAGCAATGAATTGTTGTTGTGCCTGCCTGGGCATAATACGATTTTCAGGAAAAATACTTAACCGAACCACTTTTGGGTCTTCTGGTTTGCCTAATGGCATGCCAGAACTGATCCATCTTCGAACCAGTTTGTATTCATCAGAATCAATATCCATCTTCTTGCCGCCACCATGAGGTGCTGACCCTACGGCTTTAGTCAATAAAAGGCTATTTTCAGGGGATGAAGGAAGTAATCTTCTGCCGCGAGATTCCTCAACAAGAGAAATGTAATCCAAGTCAGGATCAAAACCTAACAAGGAAAGCTTGAAGCCATTTTGCCCGCTGGCCTTACCATGACAACCGCCGGAGTTACAACTTAGTTTTGTGAAAATCGGAACAATTTGATTGGCAAAATTGATCGGTAAATTTTTATCACAATCTTCTGAAGAAACTTTCAGCGAAAGAGTTTTGTCCCCAAAAAGTGCCTTAATTTCAGTTGCGCCGTTTGCAAGCGGAACAAGCTTTCCTGTTCCGGAAACCCGGGCAACGGTTTTATTTTCCGTCTCGTATTTGCATTCCCTGGTCAGGTCTAATAACATCCCGGATTTTGTGGTACCGGTTATGACCACTTGCAAGGCATCATCAAGTCCTTTTAATTTTGCCTCTTTGGGGAAAATTTCAATCTTTGTAAATTCAGAAACAGGAGGAATTTTAAACTCAGCATCAGCTTTCGACGCTGGTTGGGTGTCAGCGGCAAAAGCCTGGGTATATGCAAACAAAGCAATATTCGCCAATACAAAAAATCTAATGGACATGGACTCATCTCCTGAAAATCCATGAAAACGGGTGGGTACAACAAATATATTGTTGCTAAAAATTAAGAATAAATCAATAAAAACAACAAAAAGAAGGGAATTGTTTTACCAATTCCCTTCTTTTTAAAGTATTTTTGCGAAAAATCTCTATTTTCCAGCGACAGGTGGGGTGGTACCGCCCTTAACTCTGCGTCTTGGATCAAGTTCAATCTGGCCCCAAACCTCTTCGTGTTTCTGAAGAGTCATCCCAAGAGTGGTGAATAATCTCTTGGCTGTGTAAAAGTTCATAATCAATCTTTGATCAATGTTAATTTCCTGTTTGCCAGTGGCAAATGGATTCGAATTAAGGGCAAAATCAACAATCACTTCTTCAGGAGTAGCTGTTACTCTTGCAAAATTCGCATATGCTGCATGAAGGTTTTTTTCGCTAAAAACTACTTCGGTTTGTTGAACTTGTTCTTCGGCACTTGGGGCAACTTTCTTTTCTGCCATTCCAGTAACTCCTTAAAGGTAAGTGAAATCTCAGGCGCTTATATGTTCAAAAATCAGAAAATTGCAAGATCAATTTGAAAAAGTGTTCCTTTGACCGATAATGACTCTACGCACCTGTAGCTCAACTGGACAGAGCAATGGTCTTCGGAACCATAGGTTATAGGTTCGAATCCTATCAGGTGCGCTCAAATTTTAACCATTCTTATTAAACTTTGAATTACCTGATTGGCCTTTTTTGGGATTAAATTTCCCAAATTTCTTCCTCTGTGATTTGTTCTTTTTACGTTTTCCTTGGTTTGGAGAATTTTCCCCAGATTCCGAATGTTCCGAATGGTCTTTCCTGGGGTGCGGAGATCTGGGATTGAACTTTTCGGAATGCTTGGAACCCGAACCAGCCCGATTTTGTTTCCAAGGTTTAAAATCCTGTCTGTTTTGTCTGTCCGGATTACCGTTTGGCCTTTGCTTTTCAAAATTATTATCTAAAAAACGGGGCTTTCTTGGCTCTGTGCTTGTTTCAACTTCATTTCCTTCTTCGGGATCAGAAAATTCAGCCGTTTCCAATGGTAACCGTTTTCCGGTGAATTTTTCTATTTCGCGCAGAAGTCCCCTTTCCGAACGATCACAAAGTGAAATAGCGGTTCCAGAAGCCCCTGCTCTTCCGGTTCTACCAATCCGATGTGTATACGTTTCAGGTTCCCGTGGAAGATCATAATTTACCACGTGCGAAACATGATCCACGTCGATACCCCTGGCGGCAATATCGGTCGCTACTAGAAATTTGAGGTAACCTGCCCTGAATGAATCCAGTGTCCGTTGTCTGGTGGCTTGTGTTTTGTCGCTATGGATGGCTTCGGAATGAATTCCTGATTTTTTAAGTCGAGCCACCATTCGGTCGGCACCCCTTTTTGTGCGGGTAAAAATAACCGCGCTATTTACCTGCTCCTTTTTGATGAAATGGACTAAGAACCCGCTTTTCTGTTCCTGAGGTATAAGAAACAGCCGTTGTTCGATTCGTTCGATATCCGTCTTGGGTGTCTCAATGTGCACTTTTGCAGGGTTTTTCAAAAGTGAATTAGCCAGCCCCAAAACATTGTCCTGCATGGTTGCGGAAAAGAATAAAGTTTGCTTGTCAGATGGTAGTTTCGAGAGGATATTTTTAATGTCGGGTAAAAATCCCATGTCTAACATTCTATCGGCTTCATCCAACACAAGGATTTTGATGCTTGATAGGTCCACAATTCGCTGGTTAAGCAAATCAACAAGTCTGCCGGGTGTGGCAACAACAATATCCACTCCTCGCTGAAGGGACTTTTCCTGGGCGAATTGGGATACCCCTCCATAAATCGCAAGGTATTTCAGGGGTGTGTTTTTTCCGTAGGAAAGGAAGTTGTCCAGAATTTGGGAGGCTAGTTCCCGGGTCGGGGCGAGCACTAAAGCCCGGATTTTTCGGCCATGTCCTTTGGTTGGAGGAGTTACTTGGGTAAGGTTTTGAATCATTGGGATGGCGAAAGCCGCAGTTTTTCCAGTTCCGGTCTGTGCGGATCCCAATAAATCTTCCCCCTTCAAAATATGAGGTATGGCCTTTGCCTGAATTGGAGTGGGGTTTTCGTATCCTTTTTCTGAAAGTGCGTTTAATATCGGATGGGAAAGTCCAAATTCTTCAAATTTCATCGTTGGGTCCTTATGTAAATTAGGACCAAATCGACGAACACACGCTTGCGTTCCACAATTGTTTTGGACCTAAGCCCGACTTGATTTTGCCTTTATTTAAGGTGAAGCCGAGAGTTGTTCTTTTATTGTATTGGAAGGATCGGATTTAACAAATTCAGGGTTCAAACAATATTTAAAGCCATGCTTGGTAAAAAGCATGGCTTATTTGGAGTAAAACTTAGGAAAAACCTGATTAACTTTTCTTTTCCTTGCCGATTTCCGCAATCAATTCGGTGACTTTCTTCTCGAGTTCTTCACCACGCAGCCCTTTAGCCCGTATCACTCCCTTATGATCAATGACATAGATCGTAGGGTAAAATCGGATATTCCAATCTTTCAGAATTCCTTTTCGATCTGCAAACCAGTGGATCCATGGCATTTTTTCCTTCTCGAGGAAGTTAGTCAGGGTTTCTTTTTGGTCGTCCCCAGACACGGAAATTAATGCAAATGGCTTATCTTGAAGTTTTGAAACCATTTCCCTTTCGTGGGGAATCATTGCCCTGCATGGTCCGCACCAAGTTGCCCAAATATCAATCACGACAACTTTACCAAGGTAATTGGAAAGCTTGTCATCTTTATCGCCATGAATGTTGAGGCAAGTTACTTCCGGGGCTTTTTTACCCACAGACAAATTCTGGATTTCAAACAACGCCTTTTTTGCGACTTCCCCGGCCGTTGCCCTTCCAGTTTCAATATCAGCATAATCCTTAAGGATTTTTTCGAAGATTTTTTCCGCTTTAGCGTTTACTTTTTCAATTTCTGTTGCAGATGCGCCTGGGTTATTTGCGGTACTTTGCAGACCTTGGCCGGCATTAAGCAAAGCTTGTGCAGCAATCACTTTATTAGTGGTTTTCGAGGCGATTTTCTCCATGATCTCAACGCCTTCCGGCCCACTCGATAAAAGGGAAAAAACCGAAGATAACTTTGGATTGGATACATGATCTTCCACTAAAATTTTTCCGGCAGCTTCGATGATTTCAGGGTTTTGGGGACGGGCCATATTGATGGCAAAAACCAGGGAATCTATACTTGCCGGGTCCGATGCGGAAAGCGATTTTCCAAGTTCAAAGGCCCTTTTTGCTAATTCCGATTTTGGAATCTTGTTAAGTTTTTCCTGCGTTTTTGGGATGAGTGCCTGTTTTTCTTCGTTTGTCTTTGCCTCCATGTATTCTTTCATGGCTTCCGTTCGGAGTCGGACAAAATCTGCCTGTATCTGGCTAAGTTTTTTCTGGCCTTCCGTTGCTTCGACTACTTTGGGGGTTGAATTCCCTGCGGATTTTGGATTCTCCCCTTTTTGTGCTCCATTATTTTTCTTTTCTTCCTGACCCAATAAGACAGATGTGATGGTCAAAATTGCCAAAAAGGAAGCAAGTTGTTTACTCATGGATGATCCCTTTTCTTACTAGTATTCGATCAATTTGATATTGAATTAAGACATATCATCCTAGAAAGGTGGTTCGCTTGTCAAATGTAATTAATTGGACTTGATTTGAGCCCGGTTGCGGTTAAGACACCATATCTAGTGAGGTTCTTCGATATCTTGAATGGGTTTGCTTGGAGAACCGGTCTCCTTGCTTGGTGCCTCTTTTATGGAACTCAGCTTTTATATCTTTTAGAATCTGGGTTTTCTGACTGCACCACGATGGTGCCACAAGGAATTCATCCGGGGCATCGCCTGTGACGCGATGAATGGACATTGTTTCTGGTAATAATTCAAGAAAGTCGCAAAGCAGGGAAATATATTCTTCTTTTTCCAACATTCTTACCTGGCCGTCCAAAAACATTTTTTCAAGCGGGGTGTCCTTAACGACATGAAGATTATGTATTTTTATGCCATCGATAGGTAGAGAAGATATAAGCCGCGCTGTTTCCATCATGTCTTCCCTGGTTTCTCCTGGAAGACCAAGAATAACATGCGTGCAAATGTTGAAACCCCGGTTTTGGCAACGATGAATGGCATCAACAAAACATTCCACATCGTGTCCTCGATTCATCCATTCCAGGGATTTGTTATGGGCAGATTGCAAACCAACTTCCAGGCAAACAAATTTTTCTTTAGCGATGCCTTCAAGAAGATTTAAAACGGGAGTTGGAAGTGAATCAGGCCTTGTGCCAATTGCCAATCCAACTATTTGGGGGTGATTAAGGGCTTCCTTGTAAAGACGTTCGAGCCTTTCCAATCTTCCATGGGTGTTGGTCGCTGCCTGGAAATAGGCTAGAAATTTTGCGCAATTATATCTTTTCGAAAGAAACCTGATCCCTCTTTCAACCTGATTGATAATGCTTGGACGGGCGATTCTCCGATTTGGGCTGAAACTGCGGTTGTCACAATAAACACAACCACCTGTGGTTACCGTTCCATCGACATTCGGACATGTAAAACCACCATCAATGGCTACTCTGTAAACTTTCTCGCCGAATAATTCACGCAGGAAATTATTGAAGGAATAGTAGGGTTCATTCGGGTTGATTGAACTTTTATTCATGGGGTCAACCATTAAGGAAGCTTTTGAACGATCTGACGGACCAGTATTCTTAATTTTTTTTCCGCTTCGTTGGCAGTTTCAACAATTTCTTCAAGTTTAACCGGTTCGAGCGCATCCGGCAGGCACATGTCGGTAATGATAGAAATTCCAATGGTTTTAAGGTTGGAGTGGACCGCAACAATAACTTCCGGAACAGTGGACATTCCCACCACATCCGCACCAATCATTCGCAGGAACCGGTATTCGGCCCGGGTTTCAAGATTTGGGCCTGCCACTGCAACAAAAACACCTTTATGGCATCGTATTTTGGCCTCTACGGAAGTTTCCAACGCAAGTTTTATAAGCTCCGGATCATATGGGTGGCACATGTCGGGAAAACGGACTCCAAGCCGGTCGTCGTTTTTCCCTATCAAGGGATTGTCACCCATGAGATTGATATGGTCCTCTATAAACATGATTTCCCCTTTGGAATATTGGGGATTCATACCGCCACATGCATTACTGACTATCAAGTATTTGCATCCCAGAGCTTTTAAAACTCTGACAGGCAAGGTGATTTGCTGCATGGTGTAGCCTTCGTAAAAATGAAAGCGTCCTTCCATTGCAACAACTTTTCTGGAGCCAATTTTACCGCAGATCATTCTTCCAGTATGTGTGGGAGCTGTGGAAACTGGAAAATGAGGAATATCCTTGTAGGCGATTGCGGCTTCCTGTTCTATCTCACCGGCAAAGCCACCCAAGCCTGTTCCCAAAATGATTCCCACTTCAGGTGTGGAATTCCAAATCTTTTGAATTGCGCTTTTACTTTGCTCAATTTGGTCGAATAATTCCATTTTTTATACCTCAATGATTCAGGAAGATTACATCATTCTAAGGGAATTTTTTCGCTTTGTGATAACTTATTTGCGGGAATATGTTTTAAAGAAACTAATGCAATCGTCCAATGCTGCCTGGCAAATCATAATGTGCTCAACATTTGGTAATTCTTTTGCCAAGACGATGTTTTCTGGCTGTTTTTT
>JBEGQX010000285.1:0-14510 GCA_041180805.1 Planctomycetota bacterium | reverse complement strand
TAACGGATCTTATGTTTCATTGGAGCTTATTTCTTTCTAACGATCCTGCCTTGGTTGGTTTTCCTCCGGTCCGCTTCTTTTGAAAGGTCGGTCTTTGAAAATGATGGATGCTTCATCTCATCGCGTGTTGCGTGTCGGCATGGTTGGCTTGGGGATGATCTTTGACGAAACTTATCGTCCTGTTTTTCTCAATCTGGCTCAGCACCCTCTCTACTCCCCCGCCACCGGACCTGTCGCTGTTCGTTGGACTGCAAGCGCTTCCAGAACTGGTTCCCGGGGTGAAAGGCATCTTCAGCAAATGGCGGGGTTATTGCCTCCTTTTCGCAACTGCAAGGGGGAACACGCCGTCAAGGAATTACTTGACTCTGGCGTGGATGCGGTTTGTGTTGCGACGCCTGATGATCGCCATTACCAGACTGCCCGTTCGGCCATTTTGGCTGGCAAGCACGTGTTGATTGAAAAGCCTTCAGTTCTATCCATGGATGAACTCGACGATTTGTTGTCCCTTGCTAAAGAAAAGGGAGTCTTGGCAAAAGTTGTCTATCACAAACTTGCTGATCCTGATCATAAAAAGTTGAGAACCCATTACGCCGATGGGGTCTTCAAGCATGTGAATAATGGCTATTGTTCGCTTTTGGAACCGAAGTCGATCAGTTCCAGTCAGTTTGCTGAGTGGATCACTGGAAGAAACCCGGGCACTTATGTCGCTGTTCATTACATCAAGCTGATTGATTTTTCTTTTGGAGGCCACACCACGGAGGCCGGGTGGAACCTTCATCGTATAACAGCGAATGGTCAGCGTGGGTTGGTTGGTAAACCGGATGGCAGCACCTGGGATTCCTGCCAGTTGCAGATTACTTATCGTTATTTTGATGGCCGCGAAGCAGCTTTTGATATTCACACAAGTTGGGTGAATCCTGAAAACTTCCCCGGTTATGTGGAGCAGGAGGTTCAGTTTCGATTTGATAATGCCATCTGGAATGCCCATCAGCGCAAGCGTGGTGTTGAAATGGCGGTTGAAGATCGTACGCCTAATCAATTGAAGAACACTCCCAACTATCATTACAACGGTGCATTTTTGGAACCTTGGGGCAAAAGGAGCCAGCGTGGCTATGGATTGGAAGTCATTCAGCGGTTCTTTGAGGAGGTTGCCTGGGTTGAATTTGGGGGAACCGCGGAGGCTCGCGGTCAACGGTTGCAGGATATGCGGAAATTGAATTACAACGATCTGTCGGCGGATAGGAACACCGTGGCCATAGTGCAGGCCATGGAGGCAATCCTTCTGGAGCAATCTAAAGGCCGGCACGGATGTGTGGTTGAAGTGAATTCGCAAAAGGGAGGTTTGGTTCTGCTTCATCCAGGGCGAACCGAACATAAAGTTTTGTATGGTGGAAAGGTTTAGTCATATCGCTATGTACCTGGTCTGTTCCGCGTGATATTCTTAAGGGAATTGTCAAAAAGGTAATCCAAGAGGTTAACCATGAATCCTGCAGTTCACCATCCTGGCGAAAATGTTTCTAATGATCTGCGAAAGCATCTGGCGAAAGTCGAACCCAAGTCTCTTCGAACCTTTACCCCCAGTCAGGCCATTCTTGCGCGCAGTTCGGGAATCTTTCATTGGACTCCTGAAAATCGCAGGCTTTACGATTTTACCTCGGGTGTTCTTGTCGCAAATCTGGGCCATAACCCCGTTCGCTGGACAAAGCGTTTTTTTGAGTTGATGGAATGGGATAAAGCTGGACAAGCAGCCTCTGGTAACGAGTTTTTTGAAGCCATTACCATGACCGCTTACAATGCGATCACTTCGGTGGAAATCAAAGCCACTGAAATGCTGGTGGATGTGATGTTTAACGGGCCCGGTGGAAAGCGAATGCAGCAAGTTCTCTGGGCCGCCTCCGGTTCGGAGGGAATTCAAAAGGCTATTTGGGCTGCCATGGCACGCGATCGCAACCGCGATATGATCCTTGCGACGCGTTTTGGGTTTCATGGCAAAAAAGGCCTTGCTAATGCGATAACTGGTTCCGAATCGGACCGCGAAAGGGATCCCCGGGTAAAGTTTATATCGTTTCCCATGGCGGAATGTATGGACGTTTCCATGAGGGAAAAGCATTTTGATCCCGCCCCTTTCCGCAAGGAACTTGATGATCTATGGAATCAGTTTGGTAGAAAACTTGGGGTATTGGTTACAGAACCTTATCTTGGTGGTGGTGGTTCCTATCACCCACCCAAACAATATCTGCAGATGCTTGAACAATTTTGTAGAGAGAAAGACATCATCTTCATCCTGGACGAAGTTCAGGCGAACTTTGGCCGTACTTCATCTCTGTTTGCTTATCAGGCTTATGGTTTGGAGCCTGATATTGTTGTTTTGGGTAAAGGTTTGGGAAATGGTGTTCCTGTGGCCGCGGTTGTTGGCAGGCAGGATCTTTTTAGTGCCTTGGAATATGGTGAAGGTTCTGACACTTGGAGTGCCAATCCCATATGTTGTGCTGCGGTGATTGCAACGCTAGAAGAATTTGCCGATCCCAGGGTGATGGAGAATTCCCGTCAGGCATCCCGGGTTATTGAAGAAGGGCTGATTGCCCTTAAAAAAGATCTGCCTTTTGTTGCGAATGTTCGTGGCGAGAAAGAGGGCATGGTCTGGGGAGTCGAGATGAAGGATTGGGCTGGAAAGACCTCTCATGAATGGGCATGCGCGATGGTTGAAGCATGCTATAAAGGTGATTCAAAAGGAGAAGGTATTCACTTGCTTGGACCCCTGGCAAGAAAAGTTGTGCGAGTTTCTCCCCCGATTGTGATCACTGCACAGCAGGCTGCAACCAGTATGCGACTCATGCACCAATTGCTACAGCCTCTGGCCCAGCATGCCCATAATCCGGCATCTGGCGCCTTTGTGAAATCCTGATCCGGCTCCTTCATGAATGAGTTTCAAGCAAGTTTGTTGTTTGGACAGGCCGCCGGCGACCATTGGCTGGATGGTCTGTTGAATCATCTTGCTTTGCAGTTTCCTGAGGGATCATTTCTAAACCAGGCATTTAATCTAAGGGCGATGCTTGCCCTGGCTTTTGTTGCCTTGGCTTGCGGATCTGTTGGTTCGCTGGTCGTTGGTAATCGAATGGCTTTTTTTAGTGATGCCCTGGCTCACTGCGCTTTTGCAGGGGTCAGCCTTGGTTATGTGCTATTCGAATTTTTTCTTTTGGGGATTCGTCCCAAAGAGGAATTCTGGCAATGGGTGACCCCAATCATGGTTGTGTTTGGCGTAAGTGTTGGCGCAGGGATCGCTTATGTTCGTTCCCAGACTGGATTGGCAAGTGACACCGTTATAGGAGTGTTTTTTGCCTTTTCGCTGGGATTTGCAGCCATGCTAAAAAATATCATCAATGACCGAAGTGTTTTCAGCCTTGAGGATTTTCTTTTCGGCGATCCCCTGTTTGTAAGTTCGCCGGAGATCATCTACATAGCATTGCTTGCGGTTGTTTCTTGGGTGTTCCTTTACTTCTTCTTTAATTCGCTGGTTTTTAGCAGTTTCAACACCAGTCTGGCCCTGTCCCGTAAGTTTCATGTGACGCTTCTTTATTACCTTTTTGTGATGATGCTGGCGCTGATTGTAAACCTTTGCCTGCGTTATGTGGGTGTGCTGCTCATTAATGCCCTGCTGATTGTTCCCGCAGCCACGGCATTCAACCTTGGAAAAAACATTCGGGCGGTATTTTGGATAACCGTAATGTTAAGCCTTTTTGTCTGCTTGGGGGGATTGGGAGCAAGTTGGGAGTTACAGGTTCGCACCGGTGTGCGTTTTGGGGTTTCGGGAACGATTGTCATGCTTAGCGTTATGCTGTTTTTTATCTCCATGGTGGTTTCAAAATCCCTTCTTGGCAGGGTCTCGTCTTCAAAATCTTAGCCTTTATCCATTGAAACTTGGTCAACATCAAAAGATCTACTTGATAACCGTTTGTTGAAAGCTGAGAATGAAATTGTGGTATTTGGTGAATTGCTGGCTTAACACTTCCGGATGAATGAGCAACTGTGGATACCAATCAGGCTTTTGACAGAATCAAGGACTTCTTCCTGATTTTTACAAGTATATTTTACGAGGCCCTGCCCTTTATTGTGCTGGGATCCATCGTGGCGGGTGTGCTTGAGGAATTCCTTCCGCAAAGTTTGGTCGCCCGGATCATGCCCAAAAGTAAATTTCGGGCTATTGCCCTGGGTGCTGTCCTTGGCTTGATTTTTCCCATGTGTGAGTGCGGAATTATCCCTGTGATGCGCAGGTTGCTTCGCAAGGGCCTGCCCTTGAGTTCTTGTACGGCATACTTGCTGGCCGGACCAGTGGTGAACCCGGTGGTGTTGCTAAGCACATTTGTGGCTTTTGATGGGATGGAAAACGCCACCGAGTCTGGAAAAATCAGCTATCAAATGGGCGGATGGATGATGATGTTGGCGAGGGGCTTGATGGCCTATGTGGTTTCAGTAGTCACAAGTCTTGTGGTGGAGCGATTGTACCAAAAGCATGGCAACAGTTTGCTAAAGCTGACTGCGTTGCCTCAATCCAAAATGGAACTGGAAGTTCTGGAAGAAAATGGAAAAAAGGATGCCTTGCTTGTGCGGTTTGGAAGAATATCCCAGACTGCCTTGCATGACTTTATTGACATTACTGTTTTTCTAACCATAGGCGCCCTGCTAGCCGCATTCACTCGAATTTGGTTAACCCATGATGCCATCGCGGAACTCTCTCGTTCTCATATTGTTCTTGCGGTATTACTCATGATGTCGCTTGCGGTCGTGCTTTGCCTTTGTAGCGAGGCAGATGCTTTTGTGGCTGCCAGTTTTGTGACACTTAGGCCTGCCGCCAAGGCTGCGTTCCTTGTGTTGGGGCCGATGTTGGATTTGAAGCTTTACATGATGTATACAAGGGTTTTTCGACCCAGACTGATATGGACCATCTTTATTTCTGTTATCATTCAAGTGTTCATTTATTCGATGTTGCTGCATCTTGCCTGGGAGAACCTTGCCCCTAAATATTTCCATCCCAAGGTTGACCCCGTTGCATCCGGGTTGGAAAAGTGAGGTAAAAATGGCTCACGAACATCATCACCATGGTTCAAAATCGGAGTACATTACCGAGCAGGTATTGTCCCTAAGTTTTGCCCTTGCCATTGCTCTTGTGTGTGTATTTCTTTGGTTTCCCTACCCTGTTTCCGGCCAGGGAACAGATAGTGTGGTCTATGGGCGAAAGTTATCCATTATTCTTCACCCCAAGTTTCATGTTTGGGTTCTTGTGGGCGCAGTTGCACTTTTAGTGATGATTGCCTTGAGGGCGATTGCTTTGTGGCGTGAAATTTCGATCCTTAAATCGGATGCCAAATGCGATCATGATCATCATGGTGAAAATTGTGACCACCATCACCATCACTTGGAAAACGATAAATCGGGGCAAGAGAATTGCCACCACCATGATCATGGTCAGCATCACGATCATAATCATGATGGTTGTGGACATGACCATTCTCATGAAGATTGTGGCCATTCCCATGACATGGCTCCCTGGCGGTTTATGGTGCTTGCGTTGCCGGTAATCCTGTACTTTCTTAATTTGCCAAACGAAGTTTTTAGCAATGTTAAGGCTGTGGACCTTTCCCAATTCGGTGAGGTTGGGGCCGTGGCGGAAAAGGGCGTTGATTTTAATGTTGGGTTCCTGCAACTGGAAATGGCTGCGATGAGTCAGGAGAGCCGTAATCACTATGAGGGCAAGACTGTAAGACTCGTTGGGAAATATGTTGGAGAGGATGAAAAAAGGTTTTCGCTGATACGATTCAAGATAAATTGCTGTGCAGCGGATGCGGTGCCGCTTAATTCCGTCATCATGGTGGATCCCGCATCCATGGAAAAAATCAATTGGAAGGGCTATCGCAACAAATGGGTTCAGGTTACCGGGCGTGTGCACTTTTTAAAGCGGAAAGATAACGACCAGTTTATCACTGCATTGATCCTGTACCCGGATGCCGAACATAAACTGAACGATGATTTGATCAAAGTTGTACCCCAAGACTCGAATCCCTATGCAAATTAGGATTGCAGGTGCGAAATGAAGAGATTGGTTTTGTGTTTTTCAATTGGATTGGTTCTCGCCATTTTATGGCTGGCTGGCCAGTCTCTAATCGCATGCCCCTTTTGCACGATGCAGGGACAAACCCTGGTGGGTGAAGTGAATCAGGCTAGCATGGTTCTTTTTGGAAACCTTAAAAATGCGAAGCTTGGAAATGCCGATGGGACGGATGGAACCACGGAATTCGAAGTTCTTTCGGTCATCAAGGATCATCCGATTCGCAAACAAAGCAAATCGCTTACCCTTCCCCGCTATGTTCCCCCAGACAAGGATGGCAAATATAAGTTTCTGCTTTTTTGCGAGGTTTACAAAGAGAAACTTGACCCTTACCGTGGTGTGGCGATTCCTCCTGACAGTGATATTGTGAAGTACCTACAGGGGGCTCTTGCTCTCAAAGACCAGCCTGTGGCGAAGAAGCTAAGTTTTTATTTTGATTATCTTGAAAATTCTGACACTGAAATTTCCAACGATGCTTACAAGGAATTCGGCAACGCTGGTTACAAGGAATTTGCGGACGCTGCAAAATCCTTCTCCCGAGAGAAGGTTCTTGGATGGCTGAACAGTTCCGGCACCGCAAATTTCAAAATGGGTTTATATGCATCCATTCTTGGTCATTGTGGGAAAAATGAAGATGCTTCGGTTCTTAGAAAAATGTTGGATGACCCGGAAAAACAGACGGCCAGCGGTATTGATGGGGTTTTTGCGGCTTATATCATGCTGGACAAGCTTAAAGGCTGGGAATATCTTTCCTCGATTCTCACAAACCCCAAGAAAGAGTTTCTTTTTCGTTATGCCGCATTAAGAGCAATTCGCTTCTTCCTTGAGTTCATGCCAGATCTTCTGCCGAAAAAACAATTGGTGGATGGAATCATGATTCTTTTGGAACAGGAAGATATTGCCGATCTTGCGATCGAGGATCTTAGGAAATGGCAAATTTGGGATCAGGCCGACAAGGTGCTGGCATTGCAAGAAAAGGATTCTTATAAGAAAATCCCCATAGTGCGCAAAGCAGTGCTTCGTTATGCGTTATCCTGCAAGGGAAGCAAGGCTGTCGATGAATTCGTAAAGGCCCAACGCATGAAGGATGCGCAAGCTGTGACGGATGCCGAGGAATTGCTAAAGCTGGAACAACCCTCAAAATAAAGCAACGATTTGTCCAGGGAGGGACAATGCGTTATTTTTTCTGTCCTGGAATATTGTTGGTTTCTCTGTTGTTCATGCAGGTCGCCTCCTCTTTTTTAAGGGCCTGTAGTATCTGCTCTGGTTTTTCCCAGTCACTTACATTTCGCGAGGAAGCAGCCAGACCACAGGCCAGGGTTATTTTTCTGGCCAAGGTTGCCAATTCGACTTTGTCGAAGGATGGCAAAGGATTCAGTCTGCTTTCAATTGAAAAATTATTCCGCAAGCCCATGGCGTTGGAGTTGGGAAAGACGGTTCGTCTGGCACAATATATTCCCGTTGCCGAAACCGGGGATGCTTTTTTACTCATTTTTGCTGATGTTCGCGATGGTCAGGTTGAGCCCTACAGGGGAGTTTCCTTAAAGGGTCGGCAAGCGGAGAGCTATCTTTCCGCGATGTTCGATGCATCTCCTTTGGATCCTGTTTTGCGATTGGAAAAGGTCATGCCTTTCTTGGAATCTCCCGTTCGAGAGGTTGCCAGTGATGCATTCCTGGAATTCGCAAAAGCCAATGATGCGACGCTTGCAAGTGTTTCCAAGAAAATGGATGCCACCCATTTAAGGACATGGATTTTGGATGCCAGGGTTTCAGAGGAAAGGCTTGGCTTGTATGCCTATTTACTGGGCGGTTGTGGTGGTGCGGGTGATATCGATTTTTTGATGGGAATTCTGCGGGATCAAGGTAGAAGATCCGCGGCAGCCTATGATGGAGCCATGATTGCTTTATTAAGGCTGCAACCTGAACGCACCTGGCCGGTGGTTTATGGGTTGTTGGAAAATCAGGATACATCCCTGCAGTTGCGCCTGGCTTGCTTTCGTTCTCTCAAAGCGATGTTACTAATTGCTGAATCTCCAACAGATCGGGAAAAAATCTATAAAGCGTACAGGGTTGCCTGGCAGCAGGGTGAACTTGCGGACTTATCCGTGGAGGAATTGCGGCGTACATCCAAATGGGAATGGACCGATGAGATTCTTGTCAGATACGGAACCAAAGGCTACGAGGCACCGGTTGTAAAGCGGGCTATTCTCCGGTATGCCTTAACAGCCCCACAAACACCAACCTTGCAAAAATTTCTGGATCAAAGAAAGCAAAGTGAACCAATGGTTCTTGAGGAAGTCAGGGAATCATTGGGATTGGTGCCTGTGGGCAAATAGCTTATTTCAATTTTAGATCTGAAACGGCAACAGAATAAATGTCCAGCCCCCCCTGCCCTCCGGGCCTGTCCGACGAAAAATAGAGCCTGATTCCATCTCTACTAAGGCATGGGGATTTGTCCCCAATTTTGCCTTTGGAGTCATTCAGGTTACTAACGGGCAATGGGTTGCTCCAACCTGTTGCATTCTTCTGGCTGAAAAATATCCCCGACCTGTCGTTTTCCATGGGGCCTTCCAAAAACATCAGTGTTCCCAAGGGGTTCAAAGTTGCATGATGATATCCAACCGGGATATTTTTTACAGGTTCTGGGTTCACGAAGTTTCCCTCGTTTCCAGTATCTTTGACCTTTTTAGCCTGGAAAAGAGTCATGCCTTCTTTGGATTTCCGGCTGAAAAATAAAGTTTGCATATCCTTGGTCAGCCAGGGATGCATTTCATCCGACTCACTATCCAGACCCAGCAAGGGTCTGCCAGGATTGAAGGCCTTGTCCTCCAAATCCTTCCCGGGAGCGTCCCGATAAGATCTGTAAAGATCGAAGTTGTTGTTCTTCTGATCTTTCTTGGTGGAGAAAATTATCAACTGGGGAAACTTTCCTTCATCGGTAAGAAAGCAGCTTCTGTCATCCCCCTCTGAATCGACGTATGCGCCAATCGTCTCGGCATCGGCCCACTTGTTTCCCTTTTTGTTCCACTTGGAAACCATGATGCAGTACTTCCCCTTTTCGTTTTTTCTGGAGAAATAAAGCCTTGGGGGCAGAATGCCACTTGCTGTCGGCACGTAATGGGGATCGTCCTCATCTTTGTCAGTATTGATGGAGGCAGGGGTAAGCTTGGGGGCCGTTTTGTCCTGAGCCTCCGCGTTGGCAATCGCAAAAAGGGTAAGTCCAAAAAGCGAAAGAAACAGGTTCTTGGTCATCATTTTCGCATTGTTCCTTGTTTTGATTACCATGCCGGGTGATAGCCGGTGCTGGTTGTTTCAATTCTGTATAGGGATTTTCCCGCGGTAATATATAGGGTTTTTGAACCCTTGCCACCAAAGCAGCAATTAGATGGGTCTTCAGGGGTTTGGACAAAATCCATTACTTTTCCGTTGGGTGAAAAAACATAAATTCCACCCTTGGGGCCGGAACCTGCGGTGGCAAAAACATTCCCCTTATTGTCTACGCACATACCATCAATACCCCTTCCTTTGCCAAAATCGTGAAGGACTTTTTTGGAATGAAGCATTCCATCCGCATGGATGGCAAAGGAAAGAAGATGCCGGTTTCCGCTTGGGTCGTTCTCTGCCAGGAAAAGGGTTTTACCATCCGGGGAAATGCAGATTCCGTTGGGTTTTTTGGCATCCCGGGTGGCAATGCTAACCTTTCCTTTGGGATCGATCATGAAAACACTTTCATGATCCAGTTCCCTGGTTTCCGAGCCCACATAACGCGGGTCTGTGAAGTAAATATTGCCCCTGCTATCAATGACCAGATCGTTTGGACTATTGAACCTTTTACCTTCAAATTTGGAGGCAACCTCTTTGATGGATCCGTCCTTAAGCGTGATGGAAATTCGTCGGTTGCCACCCGTGTTTGCTCCTTCCGCGGCGATCAGGTTTCCTTGCAGGTCAAACTCCAAGCCATTAGATCTGCCAGATGGGTTTCGATAATCCTTTGTGGTTTTATCTGCGGGGTTAAATTGAAGAATTCGATTGCCTATATCGGAAAAATAAAGGCGATTGTCTGGCCCCCATGCAGGCCCCTCGGTGAATTCCCCCTGGTTCCAAAGTAACTCGGGCTTGGAATCTTTGGCAAAATAAACCCCAGTCTGGGTGTTCTGTCCACTGGTCAGAAATATCAAGGAAACAATAACAAGGGTAAAAGTTTGCATGGTTTTCTCTCTCAAGGTTCAATTCATGACGGTTTTGGCAGGGGAAGCTAACCGTCCTTGTGATTTCAAAAATTTAGCATACTTTCTGGATGGCTTCCACAATAGTTGTGAGTTCCGCCATAGCCCCGGTTCCATAATCGCCGCAAGCCAGTTCCTTGGAGATAGGAGCTAAAACCTTAAGGTTAGATTGGGATTTTTTTATTTCCTCGCAAAGCTCCGAAGGCGGTTTGTGCGCATCCATATGAATACCCTGTTCCAATGCCAGGCACGCAAGGTGGAAGGCGGTGGCTGGTTTTTCCCACATAAAAGTGTTCATGGCTGGGGCCAGTATGGTGGGAGTTTGCGGATTCCTGGCTCTCCATACACTGGTCAGACAATTGTCCGCCAGACCCAGGGCAAATTTTGCCAGGGTGTTGGCGTCAAGCGGTGCCACAACAAAAATGTCTGCCCATTTGCGAAGTTCAATGTGCAGTACTTTGTCGCCACGCTGGTATTTGCCACCGGTTTCCAGCATGGGCCATTCCATTTCGTCCGTGGTCACGCTGATAGAAGGGAATTGGCGCTTGAGATGTTGCTGGTCGAAAAAATAGAGTGATGAACTGGTGCATAAAAGGTTGATCTTGTGGCTTTTTTCAAGAAGTAATCCGCAGATCTCGGGGATTTTAATGGCGGCAACGGATCCGGTAACGCCCAATAAGATGTTCGCCATTTTATATTCCAGAAAGGGATTCGATTTCTTTTACAAGCTGTTCAGGAAGGAGGTTCCTTGGAACCTCTATTATGTTCTCCTGCCGGTCAATAATCCAAGCCTTGGTCGCATAATCCTCAAGCCGATTGGCAACGATCAAATCCGCATCGGATTGCTTTCGAGATCTTTTTGCAATTTCCAATAACGCATCCTTTTCCAGATCGGCCTCGAGTTTAAATTTGACAAGAATGCCTTGGAAGCCCCATGAGGTCCTTATCATGTCAATGATCTTTGGAAGCTTTGTCAGACGAATCCAAAGTTCATTTTGGTCGGAAGGTACTTTTTGCCGGGGATTTCCCTTGGTGGCTGTTGAATGAAAAGCATCGTGGAAGCTGGGGTTGCCATAGTCACTGATTGCGGCGGCCATGATCACAATGTCTGGCTTCGATAGGGCTAGCTGTTTTTGCAATAGTTCTCGAAGGTCGTCATAGGTATCAAATAGAGTAATTTTCTCCGGGGGAATGTTTTCTTTTGCAGAAGGGTTGCTGGTTAACAAATGAACTTGGTGGCCATTTTTCATAGCCTGTCTGGCAATTGCATGCCCTGTGGTTCCAGTTCCAAGATTGGAAAGCTTACGGACCCCATCGAGGGGGATGGAAGTTGCTCCGGTGACAATTAAAAAGTTGAGCATCTCGAACGCCTTCAGGGAAATTTCAAGGCATAGAAAGTATACGGATTGCCAGCTATTTGGGCTTGAAGATCAGGGCTTTGTGGTGGCTTTGGCGGTTGAGGGAATATCCATTCGAAGAATATGCGCTTTCAGTTCAGATTCCGGCATCTGCACATTCTCCACAAGTTTTTCGCGCAGGCTCCCAGGATTTGGGTTGTCCCTTAGCAATTGGATGAAAGTAAGGATAACCTTTTTATTTTCCGGCGTGGAATGCAACAGATAATGAACCCAAGCCCAGGCCTCGCGATATTCGGCGCGATTCATCTTTCCAACTTCATCCAGCATTTCCAACCGAATAAGATCCGGGTTGTATTCGTTTTGGATATCTTTTCGTAGTTGTTCCACGTGCTGTGGGTTCACCCCTTTGTTCTCGGGGGGTATTTCGTAATACTCGGCAAGGCCTTCATCAAGCCATAGAGGTACATCCTTTAAAACACTATGCAGAAGGGCATGGGTCAATTCATGTCGTAAATCTTGCTGTACCCTGTCACCCCAATAAGTGTAAATCAGTAAATCCTCGGATCTTCCAACCCCACGCGTTTGGGCAACAAAGAAAGCCCTGCGTGAAGGAAGCTTTGGATATTTAGCCTGCATGAATTTGTCGTATTTTTCGCGATCTTCAAAAAGATATACCTGAATCATGGTGGTTGAATCAGGAAGTTTTAAATCCCCATAGATTTGATCCCGAAGCTGCGATAATTCCTGAAACAGGGGTAGATCTTTTTGGATTTCGAAATCGCTTAGAAAAACATAGGGGGAAACCCGAACCAGATGCTTGCCGGGAAGCAGAGGGCTGTGGTTTCCTTGGAGAGGATCCGACGCATCCTTGGGGTTTTTGCCGGGCTGAAATTCCAGCGTGGAACATCCGCAAAGAATCGCGCATAAAAGCATCAGGATGCGTGCAACCCGGCTTGGCATCTTTTGGATAGTCCCGTTTCAGAATAATCACAAACTCTTTCGAGGGCAGACGATAAGGTTATGTGAAGAAAGTTTCAAGGTGACTTGTGTTATAAGGTCAGGCGAGAGGTCTGCCTGATTTAAGATTTTTCGCTATTTTCTGATCGGTCAACTTTGCTATATCTCTCCACCAACCGTGCCATTCAAAAGGCCCCTCGGTTCCCCATCTTAAATATTGTCTAAGGAAGCGAACCCTGTCAGTCAGCGTGATATGGGGTGTTTGAAGAAAGCTGGCGTTAAGCCTTGCTAAATTTTGCATTTTCCTTTTTTTAGAGAGATAGAAGTGTGCACGAACCCCAACTAGGTCAACCAGCCATACTTTGGGCGGATTTTCCTCTGGCTGGATCATAAGATTGGCTGATTTCAAGTCTCTGTGGGAAATGCCTGAATCATGCATTTTTCGTAATAAGCTGGCCATACTATCAATTAAAGTTCGTATCTGGCTGATTCTGGCTGATGGATTCATTTTTAGAATCATTTCCACATATTTGGGCATATCGCTGGCATTGGGAATTTTCTCAATGAGACTGTAACCATCAGTTTTGAAGAGTAGTTTCCTTTGGTGCCAAAATGCCAGTTGTCTGGCTGTGGGCAGCTTTCGATTCAAAAGAGCTGTCGCCATCTGCCAGGATCTGGTAGTTCCATCAGGTCTGAAAATGTTTGCTATGGGGTCGGTCCATTTCGTTGCGGTAATTTTTTTGAATATGACCTCTTTTTGCAAAGCTTTGCCGGGCAGTTCACAGAGAATTACGGTGGAACTTTTGGAATGTTTAAGAACTTTGGCATCCGGAAATAAGCTTTGGGGGCTTTGGTTTTCAAGAAAAGGTTCAAGTTGATCCAAATCAAGATCCGCCACCCGCACGCCTGCCTTTCCCTTAAATTTAAAAATCTTGAATCGGCGATTATTAAACATGCACCTTGCGTCAAACCTTTGCCAAAGGCCGAGGTTTTTTAACATGACTTCCCTGGCCAGAAGTTCCATCTGATATCGCACCCAATCCTTGTTGTGAAATGGAAACGCGCCATTTCCCTCAATAGCCTTCACTTCCCTGGTGTACGCCTTCCAAAGCCTCATCCTGTCCGTCGTGCGGGTGTGCATTTTGGCCCACCTGTCCAACATGGCCAGATTGGATCTGCGTTCAACCCAGTTCAGGGAGTTTGGTTTTATGCGCACAGGAAAAAGGTCAATCAAAGATAGCGCTGGCTGGCCGCCATTCAAAATGACCATCAGGTTTCCTGGATGAAGGTCGTTGTGCAAAACACCCTTTGCGTGCATTGTTGCCAGAGTTTGGGCCATGGCATCGATAAGCTGTTTTTTCATTGCGGATTGGCTTGGCACATCCAGGCGACTTAATTCATACCAGTATTTTTCAAGCGACAACGCGCCTTCCAATGTTTTGGTAATAAGAAAGCTTTCAGGGGCAATTCCCTGCCCTACTCCACAGGCGATGGGTTCGATGGTGCGTATTCCCATGCTGGCAAGACGGATGGCCGTGTCGTATTCGTATATGCCTTTTGGTGTTCTGCAGAATTCCCTGACAAACGATCTGAAGCCGGAAATGCGGTTGTGCTTCAGGTGAATATCCAGTCCTGGAAGTTGAATTCGGTAAACAGTTCGGTGGGATCCCGACTTGATAGTTTCGAATTGTGTTTTGTCCGCGGGGGGGCTTCCCAAAAGAAGTTCTTGAATGGCTGGATGACATTGGGTGGATTCTGGAAAAATCCACCGTGCCTTTTTCATGATGGAAAGAGTCTGCTCAAGCAATGTCAGCCCGCCTTGGTTTTCAATGAGGAAGTGACATTCTGCAGCAAATGAATCCAGGC
>JBEGQX010000284.1:0-4719 GCA_041180805.1 Planctomycetota bacterium | reverse complement strand
GCAATCTCGCGAAGCGCGGAACGAAGCTTGAAGTCGCCCTCATCCTTGATTCTTCCGTTTTCCACGCTGATGCCGTAGAAGAATTTACCGTCACCCTGGGAATGCCAACCCATGTGGTTGTCGTAACCTGTGACTTGAATATCCTTGGGAAGCACCAAAGGCTTTGGCAGATAAGGTTTCAGCATCTCGCGGAATTTTTCCACGCCCCAGTCCGCAACCAGATACTTGATTCTGGCTCTTTTGCGGTCTGCGCGATTACCATGGTCACGGTATAACTTAATAACAGCTTCCGCACCTGCGAGCAGGTCTTCACGCGAAACATAACAAATAGCCTTGGCAAGGTGCGGGAAGGTGTTAGCCCTGCCATGGGTCATACCCATGCCACCGCCCACAAGAATGTTGTAACCAAGAATTTTGTTGTCCTTGATGTCCGCCAAAAAGCCAAGATCCTGGCTGTAAATGTCTATGCAATTATCATGGGGAAGCGCAAAGCCAGACTTGAACTTTCTTGGCAGGTAAACCTTGCCGTAAATCGGCTCCACATCCTCGGTGACAGGGTCCTGCGATTTGCCGTTCAACCAGATTTCATGATACGCAGTTGTCTTTGGTGCCAAATGCATGGCGACAGCGTATGCATCATCCTGAAGGGTTTTGTGCACCGGATCACCATTGATGGGCGCCGGACAGGCCATCACATTTCTGTTCACATCGCCACATGCGGATAGCGTGGAGAGCATGCAGGCATTAATACCTTGAATAACCCCCTTGAGGTTCTTTTTCAAAATACCGTGAAACTGGATGCTTTGCCTGCTGGTAAGGCGAATGGTTCCGTTGGCATGGGTATCTGCCATCGCATCCAACGCCAGATACTGGCCGGCGGTAAGTTTGCCACCCGGGATGCGACCCCGAACCATAAACATGTAGTATTTTCCCAAGCCATCCTGCCTGCGGTTTTTGCGGGCATCGCGGTCTTCCTGCTGGTAAGAACCATGAAATTTAATCAATTGCTTGGCATCATCGGAAACATGATCCGAGTCTGAGGCAAGCTCCAAAGCCAGAGTTCCGCGAAGAGCCCTGCTGTTTTCTTTGATAATTTCCACTGCGGAACGCGTAGGCTGGGCTGACTCTGCAGATGTTGCGGGGTTTACTGGTTGTTCTGTGCTCATGTTTTGTGCTCCTGCGATTCCTATTCCAGAATTTATTCGCCGAAATAAGCCCTTTTCTCGTCATAGTTTACTTCATCCTGTCAATTTAGGCGTTTAGACCCCTAAATTCCAGAGCAATGCCCCCCTTCCCATCCTCCTTTTGCGGAGGACCGTTGAATCCCGCATGATTTCCTCCCAAAACCCCCATATTTTGCTTATTCAAGTTCCTTTCCCCTTCGTCCGAACAAATAGTTATGCAGGAAGCTACGGCTCCGTAATGATTTACAACAGTTGATGGAGTAGCTGCAGGTGAGTGATACGAAGGACAACAGCCTACTAGCCGTTCAGGGTTCCATACATTTTGGCTTTTTGACCATTTACCAGGACACCACTGGATTTGTGGGTGCTTATCTGGCCACAAATCGCTGGCTTAGGCCTCTCGAATTTCGAATCAGTAGTGCGGTTTCACCCAACAAGGTACAGCAAATCCTTTACGGTGAATCCCTGAGGCCTTTCCTTTTCGCAGAGGTTATTGCAAAAGCCCTCATCGAAAAAAGCTCCAACCCCGTGAATATGGTCATTACTGATCAGCCAGAAGTTTTGGAACTTCGCAAGAAAATGGATCTTGCGGTTGCCTGCCTGACGAAAGCAGAAACTGTAATCCCTGAAGGCTACCAGCCTATCACCGGGCCCCGTGGTATTGGACTCATATACTCCGGAAAAAGCGAAGATATACCTGCCTGGTCCACTCTGTTTGAAAACATGGACTTTGATTTGGCAGAGCCTTTTATACGCATTAGGGATGCGGTTTCAGAAACCAGAAGAACCACAAACAGAACAGCAGGGACTGCAGCCCCACCACAAGGCAATACGCCGCCTTCCAGCCAGGTGGCTTGAGAAACAATCTCACTTAAACGCGGAAAAATCAGGGATTACTGTTTGCGCTGCCCTCGATGGTGACCATCAAAGGGGAATCTTGGGCATCCGTCTTAATCATGAGTTGCTTACGAAAATCACCCGATTGTCTGAAGGCGCATTTAAAAGTGATTGTTTGGACAGGCGCTGGCTCCTTGTTTAAGGACCCGCCTAGCTCCACACCATCTCCCAATCCATCAACACCAAGAATTTGGAATGGCTTGCTGCCCTTCACAACCACCCTTCGAGTGAGCATATCCTCGGTTTTCACAGTTCCAAGGGCAAGAATGGCAGGGGAAACCGTGAGTGAGGATTGAACCGTTCCCTCCACCAGAACCGAAATCATGGGGGATGTGGAATCGTTGGTTTTCAGGTAAATAAAGTCCTTGATGGTTCCTGGCTTTGTATCAGGCTTCATGGCGACCTGAAGTTGGTAACCAACCTGCCCGGGCTTGCGGTAAGTTTCCTTAATCGAAGCCTCAACCGGCAGATCCTTGGCAACAATTTCTGTCACTTTCCAATCCAGGGCTCCAGCGTATTCAACCTCGACATTTTGCTCAGCTTTTTGCCCTTGGGAAACAACTCCAAAGGAAATCTGACCAGGATTAAAAACCACATCGCTTCGGCTGGTTGCTGTAACCCGAAGTTCCGCGGTGGAGACAAACTCAGGGCCCACAGTGATGTAAAGAGCCACCGTTTTCACACCGTTAAAGCGGCGTCCATCCATGGAGACATCTATGGTGGTGGATTGCTTTGGCTCAAGAACCTTGGTGGCAGAAGTTGCGCTGACACAACCGCATCCGCTGCGAATGGAGGTGATCTCCATTTTCACGGCATAGATATTAGTGATGGTAAACTTGTGAAAAAGCTGGGCACCGCGTGGAACCACGCCAAAGTCATGCACCAAACCATCCTTAAACATCTTGTCAGCCCAGGCCTGGGCGCGAACCTCAGTGCCTGTGACAAAAAGAACCGCAATCATTGCGATTACATGGCAAAAACGAGCCATGATCCCCTCCCAGGATTCAATCCTCTTACCCAGCAAAACGCCTATGCTAGCGAAAGCTCCCATTTCATGGAATAGGAGTTTTACACTTTCAACCAGCTAGGAATGAGCCTTCCACTTTTCCTGAATGAACTTATAGCCATTTTGGTACACATCTTCCATGCTTGGAAACATATCGCGCCAGATTTTCGTGGCGGCAGCCAAATCTGGAAGAGATCGACCGAAAGCCTCGATAGTCAACCAACCATCATACTTGGCCTTTTTCAGCGCCTTAAATGTTTCATCCCAATGCACATGGCCGCTTCCAGGTGTTCCCCGGTCATTTTCGCTGATGTGCACATGAATAAAGGTATCTTCCATCGATTCTATGGCCTTGGATATGCACTTTTCCTCAATGTTGGCATGGAAGGTATCGTACATCGTGCGGAACCAGGGATGGTTTACCTCGCGAACAAGTTTCTTCGCATCAAGCGCATTGGTAAGGAAATAGCATTCAAAACGGTTCAAATACTCGATCGCAATTTTCACATTCACCTTCTGCGCGTGGTCAGCAGCCTGACGAAGCACATCCACGGCGTGTTTCTTCTCATCGGCAGTTGGCCCCTGCCCGGAGAAAACTCCAATCGCGCTATGGTAGGGACCAGCCATCAAATCGCCGCCCAGAATGCTGGTCATGTTCAATGCCCATTGAATTCTTTCCAAGGCAGCCTTGCGAATCGAGGCATCCGGACTGATTGGGTTGGATTCCGGGTTAACCACGGTGACGGTGGTGCTCTTCAACCCCAGGTTATCCAACTCCTTGCGAACTTTCTTGTAATGGGCTTCGTCGCCTTGAAAAAGGGGAATCTCCACACCGTCGTAACCTGCCTTCTTGATTTTTTCCAATACCGGAAAATGCTCCTCAGTCACATGGCCCGTCCAAAGCAGCAGGTTCATTCCGACCTTCATGATGATCACTCCGTGTTAAAATTCTTGAAACCAAAAAAGTATTCTGTGCTAAAGGCGGGCGTGATGCAAGAATAAGAACATGGAAAGCATTATTTCCCGATCTATTTTCAGCCCGGCAACCGGCTTTATTCAACGGGGTGGTTTTCATTTCACTTGCAATCCTTATGTGGGGTGCACCTTTGGCTGCGTTTACTGTTATGCCATGTACCTTCCTCAAAATCGCAGGCCCAAGTCCGATTGGGGAAAATGGGTACAGGCAAAATCCAATGCCGTGGAACTAGCCCAAAAACAGGCCCATAAGATAGCGCTCAAGCCACTATACATCTCCAGTGTTACCGACCCCTACCAACCGATCGAAAGATCCTTGGAACTTACAAGGGGAATTCTTCAGCAGCTTATTCCCCACCAACCGAGAGTTCTCATCCAGACCAGAGGACCCCTGATCATTCGGGACATCGATTTACTGGTTCAGTTCCATCACCTGAAAGTGAATTATTCCGTGCCCACCGACAGTGAAGAGGTTTTCCGCCAGTTGGAACCCAAGGCACCAACCCTGGAAAAACGCTGGGAAGCCATCCGGCTTTTGCGGCAAGCAAAGATTCAGGTCGGGGTATGCGTCACCCCCACCTTGCCAATCCAAAACCCGGAAAGGTTCGCAGAACAAATTTTGGGAATAGACCCCGAAGTGGTTGTGGTTCAGGAATT
>JBEGQX010000283.1:0-12091 GCA_041180805.1 Planctomycetota bacterium | reverse complement strand
GTTTAAATCCAGGAAGCTGTCAATCGCCCTGGATTCCAGCTTTCTTGTCGGGCCGGCAGGTCGAATCACCTCTTCTTTACGGAAAAGCGCCTGGGCTCCTATCACCACAAGGTTTTTACCTTTTTGCCAGCCAACCAGCCTGAACCCCCTGCGAATCAGGCCAATATCCATCACCAAACGACCTTGTGAGGCGGTCAGCGAATTTGAAAGAACTTCCTCCAGCCTGTGGGATTCAGCTACCGTTGTACACGCAAGTATCACCTCATCTGTTGAAGCCGCGGAATCCAATTCATCTCTTACCTTGGTTACCTCTCCGGTAAATCGCTCAACAGATTCCACCTTCATTTCGAAACTGGTCTCGGCACTATGGCGGGGCATTGCCGAAAGAATGACATTTGGCCTCTGGTTGAAAATGGAAAAACAGCCTTCCACACTAAATAAGCCGGGTTGGTTCCCCATTCTTTCAAGATAATGCTTGCCCTGGTCTCGAAGTTCTTCCGGTTCCACAAGTATTATGGTTGAGCCCGTAGTTAGGTAATCAACGAGGTGACCTTCCGGGTGGCAATCACCCTTGGGTAGTGAAATTGCAAATAAACCGGCGCTTTGCAAAACCTGCAAGCTTCGCTGGGTTTCGGGATCATAATGCCGAATTGAATCAATCTGGTCGCCAAAGAATTCCACCCGAAATGGTTTTGAAGTGCCTGGGGAATAAATATCCATGATTCCCCCACGCTTGGAAAACTGTCCGGCTCTTACCACGATTTCTGAAGGTTCATAACCATGTTTAACAAGCCAGGTCGCGATATCCTCGGGTGGTATTTCCAATGAGGGGCTTAAAATCAGGGATCCTTGCAGCAGTTGTTCTTTCCCCGGAATTGGTTCCAGAAGAGCTTGCATGGATGCAAGAATCACCAGACTTCCAGTGGCTTTTTCTGCTTCAAGCCCGATACGAAGCCTGGCATTTGCCGATTCGGAATGAGTATCATATTTTCCCTGATAATCATCCTCTGGAAGAAAAAGCCTGGTTTCAAAGTCCCCAAAGCTTTTCAATTCAGATTCCCAGAATTCGATTTCTGATGGATGTGGCAGAACAACTAGGAGAGTGGTTTTCAAATCGGTTGCGAGCGCACTTGCGACCAATGAAGCCGCAGACCCCCAAGCGCCATCAACAGTTGCGCAACTTCCCCCTCGAAGCGAAGCCAGGACGGCACGCATCTGCTTATTTTTCAAAATGGTGGGAACCAGTTCCTTAAGGCATCCAGCTTTAAGCAAGCGGGAGGTTGGAACCGGCCCAGATTGAGGTTCTGCCATTACCCCATTAGTTTAGGAAACCAAAGGCTGGTACAGCCAGAACATTTGGAATTGTCAGGAATCAGGGTGTGGCTGAGGCTTTTGGCTGGGCTTTGGTGGCTTCCAGGCGGATGGATTCAATCGCATTTACCAAATCGTTGAATTCATTCTGTTGGAGTTTACCGCTAGCGCTGTATCTAAGATTTCCCCAGGGATCAATAACCACTAAATTAGAAACGCCAGGCTTGAACTGGAAAAGGGTTCGCATGGTTTCCTCATAGTCCAGCCAGACAGGTACATCAGGCGACGCTTTTTGTATTTGAGCACGGATAATGCCTTTTACAAGATTGGGAACCTTGCCAATACAGGCAACAGCAATGGTTTGCACATCGGGGGTTCGAACATTTGGGGGTTGGTTTGCCACCGGAATGACGGGTGCCATTCTGGCTTGGGCTGGATTTTTTCCCCTGGCTTGTGGGTGAAAAGATTCATGAATAACCTGCCCAAGGACGCGATTGGGCTCCGCGCTTTCCTTGTCTCCAAAAAGCAAGACAACCACATCTCCACGATAGCTTTCCAGCTTTTGATTTTTTTGAAACTGGTCCTCCATCTCAACCCTTGGCACTTGAACCGGTTTGTAAACCAAAACTTCAGCTCTGGCGCAATCGCCCAACAAGGCCAAAACCATTGTTAAAATAATGCCATTGAGGAACTTCATAAAGATCCCCCTTCGGAAAAGCCCTGGCTATTCAAGGAACGGAATCGCCAGTTCGCAAGCAATATGAATACCACTGAAAAGGCGAACACCACACCGGCACAGGTCATTACATCTTGAAAGCCCATGCCAAGAAAAGTCGCCCCCTCCAAGCCACGTAACATCCAAGCCGTGGGGGCAGCCATGGCAAGTCTTTGCACCCATTCCGGAAACATAAAGGAAGGCAGCCACATTCCACCCACCATGGAAAGTGTCAAAATAGCAAGAATGGATACGCTTCTTGCCCTGTTTTCCGTTCCTCCAAGTGCCGCAACCAACAATCCCGTGGCTGCCGCCATAAGTGCGGCAGCCAGTATCATGGCAACGAAACCAAAAACTGAACCATTAATGGATATTCCAAAAAAGATCGCACCAAAGGCAAAGGTAACCATCATTTGTATTAAAGCCAGCAGGGAGGTGGACAAAACTTTTCCAAGTAAAAGAATGCTCATGGGAATGGGCGCGCTGCGAAGTCTTTTCCAAATTCCCAACCTTTGCTCCCGAAGGAAAGTCAGCCCACAATCCATACCCCAAAAAAGGAGGTATTGAAGGGTCATTCCGTTAAAGCTGTGGGAGTACGCATGCGAGGAGATGGTTTCCCGGTTTGGAATGGGTTCTTTTTTTACTTCAAACGGCCTTTCCAATTTCATACCTGCCCCGCCGGGTAACCAGATTCCCAACAGTTCAGGAGCCGCTTCGCGGAATGCCATTTCTGTAAACAAACCTTCAGCCCATTTTGCCTCGAGATTGCTGCCCGGGTGATGGAGTATCTCCACGGAGGGCAGCGATTTTCTTTCTTTAAGGAGTTGCGAGAAATCCGCGGGGATCACCAAAGCCAGCCTGCTTTTGCGTTTTTGAATTCGCTGGATGGCCTGTTCACGCGACACCTTTTCCGCCTGTAGCTTTGGGCTTTTCAACAAAACATCCCCAAGCCTTTTTGCCAGCGAGCTTTCATCTTCCACAACAACCATGAGTGGCAGTTTAACTTCCGCATTTTCCAACGGCTTGGAAAAGATGTAACCAAAAACACTCGCAAGCAGAATGGGAACAATAAAGAACATGGCGACCGATTTCCCATCCTTAAGAAAAAGGCGGATGTCCTTGGAGCAAAGGTTCCATAATATTTCGAGATTTGTCCGCATGAACCTAGGCCGCCTTCCCTATGCTTAAGCTCATAAGATATTTTTCAACCTTTTCCGCCTGATCTAAATTCTGATTTTCCCCGGGGTCTGGATGAGTTATTGAGGTTTCATCAAACCTGTAAATGGGAACGTTCTTTTTGTGTTTCTTTTCCCAGGGTGTTTTGCTGGAAAGCATCCTGTGAAATTCTTCCATGGAACCTCGAAAGACAAGCCTGCCAGCACTCATAACACCGATCTGGTCACATAGCCTGGCAATTTCTTCATAGTAATGGGATGTATAAATTATCGCACAACCTTCGGACCGGAGATTTTCAAGACATTCAAACACAGCCTCGCGAGATAGTGGATCCAACCCCACTGTTGGTTCATCCAACAAAAGCAAACCTGGCTTGTGCAGAAGGGCGCAAGCAATATTCAACCTTCTCTTCATACCCCCCGAAAAATTTCTGGAAGGGATGTTGGCCTGTGCATCCAAACGAACCATTTTCAAGACATCCGCAATTCTGCTATGCAATTGCCTTGAGGGAATTCGGTAGTTCTTGCCAAAAAACCATAGGTTTTCGAAAGGTGAAAGCTCCTCGTAAATCGCAAGCTCCTGAGGAACAAAGCCTATCATTTTTTTGAATGTTTCAGGGTGTTCTTCGATCGAAACACCATCAAGAAAAATAGAGCCTGAAGTAACCTGCAGATTACCCGTAATGGCATGAATCGTTGTGGTTTTACCTGAACCGTTGGGCCCCAATAGCCCTAGCATTTCCCCCTTATTGATGGAAAGGCTTAGCTCTTCCACAACCAGCTTGCCCAAGTAACCCAGACACAACTGTCTAAGGCTTAAATAGCCATGGTTGGCAAGCATTACATAACCCCAATTTGACTTGTTACCATTACCCCATTTAAAAATGAAGCAACCAATCTACTTGTTAACCCAAATGGGAATAAATAGGCAATATCAAAGGTATTTTGGCTGTTTCAGCGTTTTTATTTTGTGATGAATTGGTTAGACTCAACAAGATAGATGAACCCTTTGGAGGTAAGTATGTCAAAAGAGGTAATTATCGCTGGAGCCGGGCCTGGAGGCCTTGCGGCAGCGCTGCTTTTGGCAAAAGCCGGGGTTAAGGTTTCTATTTTCGAAAAAATGGATCGCGTTGGAGGAAGGACATCTGCTTGGGAACATGAAGGCTTCCGTTTTGATATGGGACCCACCTTCTTCCTGTACCCACAGGTTTTAAAAAGCATTTATGCCGCAATTGGGCACAACCTATTCAAGGAAGTCCCTATGGTTCGGCTGGTTCCACAGTATCATCTGGTTTTTGGTTCGGGTGGGGATATCCTTGCCAGACCGGATGTTCAATCCATGGAACAAGAGATCGCCAAAATATCACCTGCGGATGCCAAAAACTTCATCAAATTTCTTGATGATAACAGGGAAAAGCTCAAACGTTTCAAGCCCTGCCTGGAGTCTCCGTTTCGAAATTGGAAAGACATCGTAAAGGTGCAGATGCTAAAACTGTTGCCTTTACTAAGGCCATGGGCATCACTTGATAGCGAGCTGCATAGATACTTTTCAGATCCACGTATAAGGCTGGCATTCTCTTTTCAATCGAAATACCTGGGGATGTCTCCTTTTAAATGCCCAAGTCTTTTTTCCATTCTTTCCTTTTTGGAATACGAACATGGAGTTTTCCACCCAATGGGTGGATGCAGTGCCGTAAGCGAACATATGGCAAAAATTGCCATCGATATGGGTGTAAATATTCACTTAAACAGCCCGATTGATGGGATTGAATTTCAGGGTAAAAAAGCAGTTGGAATACATTCAAAAGGTCATCTGCACAAGTGCGATTCACTTGTAATCAATGCGGATTTTGCCAATGCCATGCAAAAACTGGTTCCGGACAATCTTCGACCAAAATGGAGCGATAAGAAGCTTTCCAAAAAGAAATACTCCTGTTCCACTTTCATGATATACTTGGGCGTTGAAGGTTTGTATGAAAACCTTCAACATCACACGATCTACATGTCCAAGGATTATCAAGGCAACCTGCAAGACATTGAAAAGAACCATGTGTTGTCTGATGATCCATCGTTCTACGTTCAGAATGCTAGTGTGACGGATCCCACACTGGCGCCCAAAGGCATGAGCACTCTTTATGTGCTGCTACCTGTTACCCACATGCACGAAAATGTGAACTGGACCAGGGAAAAATCCAATTACAGAGCCAAGGCACTTAATCAACTAAGGAAACTAGGCCTGAACGATGTTGAAAAAAGAATTCGGGTGGAAAAGATATTCACACCCCATGACTGGCAACATCAGATGGAGATTTACCGCGGGGCGACATTCAACCTGGCCCACAATCTTGGTCAGATGCTAAACCTTAGGCCCCGAAATCGATTTGAGGATCTGGAAAGTGTTTACCTTGTGGGAGGGGGTACACACCCTGGCAGCGGTTTGCCAGTGATTTATGAATCTGCGCGCATCACTTCCAGGCTGTTATTGCAAGACTTTTCCCTGAATTGGGAACACTGTGTTCCACCGGAACACTATGAGGATCATGGATCATTAAACAGCCTGTCAGCACAAGATAATGGTTTGTGGAAATCGCACACCTTTTCTTCACCAAACCCGCTGGCACCAATGGGCCGCTAATAAACAAGCAAATTAAATCAGGAGCATTGGAATGGTATCTCAAAAGGGAAACAAGGTTTTAGTGATTGGCAGTGGACTGGCTGGTTTATCGTCCGCTTGCACGCTTGCTGCCCGTGGCTATCAAGTAGAGGTATTCGAGAAAAACGAATGGGTGGGTGGCAAAGCCGCCGTTCTTGACCAAAATGGCTACCGTTTTGACATGGGCCCTACCATTCTTACCATTCCTTCTGTTCTTAGAAGGATTTTCACAGAGGCTGGAAGAAAACTTGAAGATTACCTTGAAATGGTTCGCCTGGAGCCACAATGGCGCTCCTTTTTTGATGACGGCAGTATTCTGGATTTAGCCAGTGATGAATCAACCATGGTTTCAAATCTTGGAAAGTTCCAAAAAGGCTCCCAGGAAGGTTACCAGAGTTTCCTTAGATACTCCGAACGCCTGAACAGGATTTCTGAAAGATTTTTCTTCTGGAAATCGATTGGTGGCCTCAAAGACATGTTTACATGGGATAGCGTTTTCAAACCAGCAACGCTTTCGGATGTACTTGCAATTAAAATGGGCTCCTCGGTTGCAAGCATGGTTCGAAGCTATGTTCCGGACAAGCGCGTTTGCCAGATGATTGATCACTTTACCCAGTACGTTGGCTCTTCCCCGTATCAATCACCCGCAGTGCTCTGCGGCATCGCGCACATGCAAACCGGTGAAGGCATCTGGTATCCCATGGGTGGCACCGGTGCCGTACCCAAGGCCCTTCGAAAACTTGGGGAAGAACTTGGCGTGATATACCGCACCGGAGTGGGAGTTAAAAAAATTCTGCTTGATGGCAACAAAACCAAAGGCATACAACTGGAAACTGGCGAGGAAATTCTGGCAAATGTGGTGGTTTCCAACATGGATTCCGTTCGCACCCACAAGGAACTCCTGGCTGGCACCAAGGCGGAAAAGAAATTCCTTAACCGCCGTGGATATGAACCTGCTTGTTCAGGAGTAGTTCTCTATCTGGGTTTGGACAGAAGATATGAACAGTTGGAACATCATGACTTTGTGTTTTCAAAAGATGCCGAGGAAGAATTCGACTGGATTTACAACAAAGGAGAACCTGCTCCGGATCCCACTGCTTATTTGTGCGCTCCCTCAAAAACCGAATCCAATGTCGCCCCCCCGGGTGGTGAGGCTCTTTATGTTTTAGTGCATACCCCTTACATGAGGGCACATCATAACTGGAAGGAAATGTTTCCCAAGTATCGCAAAGTAATCCTTGAAAAGTTGGAGCGAACCGCTGGTCTCAAAGATTTGGAAAAGCACATCAAGTTTGAAAGTGCATTAACGCCACAGGACATTCACGATCGATATCGTGTGCTGAACGGGGCGATATATGGTCTGGCAAGCCATGGCAAAATGTTGGGGGCATTTAAGCCGGCGAATCGCAGTCCTGACATCAAGGGATTGTATTTGGCTGGTGGGGCTGCCCACCCAGGACCAGGCATGCCCATGGTACTTATGTCAGGTTGGATCGCTGGGGATACGGTAGATCAAGATAAGGCAGTTCTTTGCTAATTGCCTTTATCGCCCCGTGCTGCGGTTGATCATGAAAAATACGCAACAATCTGTTTCACTGCAGTTACCGCAAAGATGGAACAAGGCCATATACTGGTTCAAGTGGTACATAAAGAGGTACCTACCCAAATACTTTCATTCCCTGCGCCTTTCAAAAGCTTGCAATCCGGAGGATCCGGGGAATGGTCCTCTTATTTTTATTTTGAACCACCCTTCATGGTGGGATCCATTGGTAGGCATCTGGCTTACCGAGCTTTACCCCAAAAGAGAAGCCTTTTGCCCCATGGATGCGAGGGGTATGGAGAAATACAAATTTTTCTCTTGGTTGGGTTTCTATGGTGTCGAACTGGATTCTCCCAGAGGAGCCGTGAACTTTCTACGAAAGAGCATGGCCATACTTTCGATGCCAAACTCCATGATTTGGATAACTGCCCAAGGGAAATTCACCGATCCCAGGGAAAGACCCATTCGCCTTAGAAATGGTGTTGGACATCTAGCCGCCAGATTACAAAAAGGGCATGCGGTTCCAGTAGCATTTGAATACTGCTTCTGGAACGAAAGAAACCCGGAGATTTTAGTCAGGTTTGGTCAACCAATTGCCTTGGATCAAAATGATGATTTGGATGCGGATGGCTGGACTCAAATCTTCTCCTTGGAACTCCAAAAAACCATGGATGCACTCTCCGTGGAAGCCCAAAGCAGAAACCCTGAGCTTTTTAATTGTCAGTTTGTCACACGCTCCGGCGTGGGTGGAATTTATGATATCTGGCGGAGGTTCAAATCTTATCTTAAAGGGGAACGCTTCAACCCTGAGCATGGCTTTCTGGATCAGGAAAAACAGAAATGACAGAATGGATTATTCTTGGCGCATGCTTGTTCTCAGCGCTAATTCCCGCATTAATGTTCCTTGCGAACATAAAAGTATTTGCGGCACCCCCTTGCAATGTTCCCAATTCAAAAAACGGTGTCTCCATTCTTATTCCAGCCCGAAATGAAGAGCTTTCCATAGAAGGCGCTATTCGGGCCGCACTGGCCACAATCAATGTTCCCTTTGAAATTATTGTTTTGGACGACCACTCCACAGACAAAACAGCGTCCATAGTGGAATCATTTTCCCGGCAGGATATCCGGGTTAAATTGCTAAAGGCGCCAGAATTGCCGGCGGGTTGGTGTGGCAAACAGCATGCCTGTTTCCATTTGGCGCAGAATGCTCAGCAAGACTATTTACTTTTCCAGGATGCGGATGTTCGCCTGATGCCAGACTGTGCATACAGGATGATTTCCTTCATGGAATCTTCCAAGGCTGAACTTGTTAGCGGCATACCCCACCAGGTCACCCTTACCCTGGGTGAAAAACTTTTAATTCCATTAATTCATTTTGTGTTGCTGGGTTTTCTGCCATTCGGAAGAATGCGAAAGTACAACAGTCCAGCCTATGCATCTGGCTGTGGCCAGGCATTTCTAGCCCGACGGGAAAGCTATTTTAAGACGGGTGGCCATTCGGCCATCAAAGAATCGCTGCATGATGGAATCAAACTGCCTGCGATTTACCGGAAATATAATCTTCACACTGATTTGTGCGATATCACCAATCTGGCAGAATGCCGAATGTACAGGGGATTTGTTCAGGTCTGGAATGGGCTGGCCAAAAACGCAACCGAGGGAATGGCCAAAATTGGTCTTCTTCCGTTTTTTACTGTGATCCTTTTTTTAGGGCAGGTGGCACCAGTAATATTTCTTCCATACCTGGCTTTTAAAGGCGAGACATGCCCGGGTAAATTCGGGTTGGCAGCCTTTACACTGTTTTTGTCTTATTTGCCCCGCTTTTTGGCCACCCTACAATTTCGGCAATCTTGGGCGGGAGCACTATTGCATCCCGCTGGTATCGTGCTACTCTTAACGATTCAATGGTATGCATTGGCCAGGCAAATTCTTGGCAGACCTTCCGGATGGAAAGGCAGAAATTACCCATCCAAGTGATTTTTCAAACAGGGCATCATGATCGTGAGTAGTAAAAATCCGAAGAAAAAGTGGACCCCCCTCCAAGAAACCAGAAACTTCATCAAGCAGGTCAAAGATGATTTCTTTTTCACAGGGGCGGTTCTTCCGTCCAGCAAATATCTTGCCCGTGCAATATGCTCCAACATGAAGGGTCATCGAGGTCCTTGGAACATTCTTGAAGTTGGCCCGGGAACCGGTGCAATCACTCGAGAAATCGCCAAAACCATGCACAAGGATGACACCCTTACCGCCATAGAAATCAATCAATCTTTCGCAGATCATCTGCAGACGGATATTGACACGTTAAAGGATTACGAAAAAGCCAGGGATCGCATCAAAGTGGTGGTGGGTCGACTGGAAGATCTGGTTGGTGAAAATCTTTACGATTGCATCATCTCCGGTCTGCCCATGAACAATTTTGACAGCGAAATGGTAACCCGCATATTTGAGGTTTTCCGCAGGTTAATCAAACCGGGTGCCCCCCTGAGCTATTATGAATACTTTGCGATTCGAGATCTCAAGTACCCGTTTGTGAAAAAGTCTGAAAAGCAGCGATTGAAGGGCATTACCGAGGTGGTGGGCGAGGAAATTCGCAAGCACCAGATCAAATCCAGAAGGGTATGGCTGAATGTACCCCCTGCGGTGGTTCGAACACTGGTTTTAAAGAAGGCTTAAAAAGATCAGGGCCCCTGCTTTCGGCAGAGGCCCTGAAAGTTATCGACTAATCCTGAAGCTTAACTTATTTGCAGGAAGATTCGCAGCAGCTATTCTTGTGGGAAGCCAGCTTGCAGCGAAGGCCGCCAAGCTTGCCCTTGAGGTTATCAAGGATACCACATTTGCTGGCGCAAGGATCGCAATCGGCAACTTGCTTCTCAACGGTCTTTTCAACCATCTTGCAGCACTTTACCTTTTCCTGTACAGGAACGCACTTCATTACCTTGCGGGTAGCTTCGTAAGCAACCTTCTTTGGTACGCATACGGTGTACTTTTCAGTCTTGGTTTCAGTTACGCATTTCTTGTGGCATACCTGAACCTTAACCTGCTTGGCAACTTTCTTGCAAACCTGAACATTTACCTTGCATGGAACACATTCGGTAACGCGTTCCATCTTGGTTACTTTGCATTCTTCCCATACCTTGTTGGGAACCCAGCACTTTACAGTCTTGGTGCGAACTGGCTTGCAAGCGTTATCGCATGCATTGTCGCAGGCGCTTTCGCAGCAATCGTTCTTCTTCAGCAGGCCCTTGGCCTTGCCAAGAAGACCATGAATGCGGTCGGAAATGCTTGGGCCACATTCCACTTCCTTGCATTCCCAATGTCCCTTGTCAACGCACTTCTTCACGGTGTGAACCACTGGCTTGCAGGTGGTTACTTTCTTCATGATGGTGCGTTCTTCGCAAGACTTGACCCATTCACATACAGTGCGGGTCTCTTCCTTCATCTCATTCACCCACCTGTTTACATTGCAAGTACGGGTTCTTTCTTCCTTCACGTACTCGCACTTGTAAGCGGTGTACTTCTCTTCCACGCACTGCATTTTGTTAACAGTTCGTGTGGTTTCATAATACTCTGGCACCATAACCTTACAGGTGATGGTACGGGTTGCGGGGGCGCAAGAGCTAGCTTCTTCTGCCCGGACGACAGTAGCCGTCGTGGCCATGAAGAAACTCGCCAACAACGCGATGCGGGCGCGCTTCCAAAACATGCCTCTACTCCTTGGTGATGTCACTGCGTCGATCCGGGGCCTACGAACACCGTCGGTCGGTATCGAGCAAACCTGTGTCTTCTTGGGAAATATGCCCAATGGGGGAGAGATGGCAAAAAAAAGATGGTTGGATAAACAAGATTACTGGCAAAGAGTTGTTCGGTTTTTCCTCTTGTGACGATCCTGCCGACTTATCTCCATTCGGGGAATGTTGAACCAAGGTAGACTGGCAATTTAAGGCTGACTTTTATCAACGCGAAAAATTTCCGTGCATCAATGAACCGGAATAGAAAAACACAGGCAAACTACGAAAAGAATAATGCCCATAATAAAACTCAGCCAGCTCGCAGTTCCTGGAAAAGGATATTGCAAGCTGGAACCTGATTCTTTGGGTGGTAGCGAAACTGTCGCAAATGGGACTTTCCATGGATCAACCCCATCCTTAATCGCAATGATGGAAGGTCGGCAAAGAAACAGGGCTAATCCACACAACACTAATAATCCTAACAATCCCCCAAAAAACAAAACTGGGGAATCCATGGATGCCGACTGCATGGAAACTAGGAATGGCATCTCAGGCCCATCCTTGGCAAATTGCAACATGCTTAAACTGTTATTCATGACATGAAGAAAAATCGGAACCAGCAGTGATCTTGTCCATATATACGAAAGGTGAAGCAAGATTCCCAAAATGGTCGCATAAGCAATTTGTCGTGGCTCAATATGCATGAATCCAAAAAGTAACGAAGTCAGCAAAACTCCTTTCGCTGTTCCATGGTTGGCAAGTAACCCCCTGCCTAGAAAACCCCTGCACCAAAGTTCCTCCCCTATACCCGGCCCAAAACCAATAATTAAAACTCCAAGCCACCAAGGCCAATGGGAAAAGCCGGCAATAGCATTTTCCATGGGGATAATTTGCGGCAAATATGGCCGAACCAGCCTATCAATACCCTCGCCCAGAAAAACCAACCCTGGGAAAAAACCCATAGCCATC
>JBEGQX010000282.1:0-7268 GCA_041180805.1 Planctomycetota bacterium | reverse complement strand
GATGACATCGGGGGATATGGGAAAGACCTGGTCGGAACCGGCTCCAGTGCCATCTCTGGGGAGAATTCCCCGAGATGGTGGTGTTTCTGAAGGTGTGTGCGATGTGGTGCCGGAATACCATGCTCCCACCAAAAGTGTGCTGGCTTTGGGCCATGTGGTCTTCTACAAGCAGGGCCGATTCTACAAGGAACAACCGGCCAGGTACCCGCTTTATTCGGTGTACAAGGATGGCGTATGGGGCGATCGCCTTAAACTGGAATGGGATGACCCCCGGGGTGCCAACATTTACACAAACAATTGTGGACAGCGGGTTGTGCTTCCAGATGGCAACATTCTTTTTGTGATGTCGTTTGGCAAAACCCAGAATGCGCGCAGTGCCGCTGGTGTGATCTGTTCCTTCGATGGCAAAATGCTTTCCATCCGCAAGGTGGGCAGGGAAATCAAGCACACTGCTGGTCGTGGTCTTCTGGAACCTTCCACCATTGCCTATGGTGGGAAATATTTCCTGACACTTCGCGCCGAGGATAACCGCGGTTATGTGTGCGCCTCGGAAGATGGGCTGGATTGGTCTGAAAAGAAACCCTGGGCGTGGGAGGATGGCACTCCGCTGGATATGTCCACCACCCAGCAGCATTGGCTTGCCCATTCCGACGCTCTGCATCTGGTGTACACCCGAAAGGATTCCAGCAATGTGAATGTTGTGCGCTGGCGAGCGCCACTTTTCATCGCACAAGTCGATCTGCAAAAGTTATGCCTGATAAAAGCTACAGAGAAAGTGGTTCTACCCATCACGGGGGATGGAGTGAATATGCCGGATGATATTGCGCTGATGGGCAATTTCCACACCCTGAATATTTCAGCCAATGAATCCTGGGTGACCGATGGCGAGATTCTGCACAAGAAAGGTTTCAAGGGTGACCTGCTTCTTGGGCGTATCCTGTGGAACAAACCAAACCACCTTGTTTGATCAGATTCAGGTGCGCAGGGAGTAAACATCATGCAGGTATTTTGCAGTCCGCTTCGTTATGTGCAGGGGATTCACGCCAGTGGTCAGTTGGCCCAGCAGATGGATGCTGTGGGAATGGTTGGCCCGGTGCTGATAGTGGCGGGTAAGTCGGCGCGGGCGCAGGCAGAAACTTTCTGGCGCCAAAGCATGGAACAGATGGGCTGGCAGTTTGCCATCCATGATTTTACGCGGGAATGCACCCCGGAAGAGATTGATGCGGTGGCTGCCAGGGCCCGGGCCATGGGTGCCAAAAGTATCGTTGGAGCCGGTGGCGGCAAATCGCTGGATACCGCCCGTGCTGCTGCCGTGATGATTGGAATCCCCTTTGCGCTGGCACCAAGTATTGTGTCTACAGATGCACCCACCAGTGCTCTTTCCGTGGTTTATGATGCTAAAGGTAAATTTCTGGAATATCGCATCTACAAGCGTAATCCGGATCTGGTATTGGTGGACATTAGCCTGGTGGCTAACGCGCCGGTACGGTTCCTTGCAGCCGGGATTGGTGATGCTCTTTCCACTTTCTTTGAGGCGGATGCCTGTCGCGTTTCTCGAAAAACCAACATGCGTGGCGGCCTCAGTACTCAGGCTGCCTACACCATAGCGCGGGCTTGCTTTGACACCATCATCGCGGATGGAGCCGATGCGTGCATTGCCGTGAAAAGCAAGATTGTTACTTCCGCGTTGGAAAGAGTGGTCGAGGCAAATACGCTGCTATCGGGCCTGGGCTTTGAATCCTCGGGTCTGGCGGCTGCGCATGCCATCCATAACGGGCTGACTATCCTGCCTTCCACCCATGATTTTCTGCATGGGGAAAAAGTCACCATCGGGGTGTTGGCGCAACTGGTGCTGGAAGGAAAGCCGCGCGCCTTTTTTCAGGATATCATCCGATTTTTAAGAACCGTCGGACTTCCAACCCGACTGGCTGATATTGGTGTGAATGTGAAGGATCTCGCTGCGATCCAGCAGGTTGCCCATAGGGCGACCCAGCCGAGCGAGACCATTCATAATGAACCGTTTACGGTGACAGCATCCATGGTGGCCGATGCGCTGGTGGCAGTTGATGCCCTTTCCGCCGGGGTTTAACCGAAGGCCAAAATAATCTCTCAAACTTCCTAAATTGCTTGCTTCGCACTGCACCGAGCGGGGATGATAACATTTCCATGGCATATGCAATCACACACCATTGCAGGTAGAAAACATGTATTCCGCAGTATTGCTGTTTTTGTTGAATGGATCACTAGTTTCCTCTGGTCAGGCAGCCACGGCGCCTCTCGATGAAGGGAAGATGCTTAGGGATCATGCCAAGGCCGGCTACACCAAATACGAATTCAAGATCCCCATGCGGGATGGCAAAAAGCTTTTTACCTCGGTTTATGTTCCCAAGGATGATTCCACTACTTACCCGATTTTTTTGAACCGCACCCCATACAGTGTTGCACCTTACGGCATTGATAATTATCGCGAAAAACTCGGGCCATCGGCTTTCTTCCAAAAATCGGGTTACATCTTTGTCTATCAGGATGTGCGGGGGCGCTGGATGTCCGAGGGCGAATTTTTGAATGTTCGCCCGCACCGCCCCAACAAGGGCCCCACTGATTTCGATGAAAGCACCGACACCTACGATACCATCGAATGGTTGCTGAAAAACATCAAGGGTCATAACGGCAAAGTGGGGCAATCGGGCATTTCCTACCCGGGCTTTAACACTGCTGCTGGCATGATCGATGCTCACCCGGCCCTGAAAGCCTGCAGCCCACAGGCACCCGTGATCGACTGGTTTGTGGGCGATGATTTTCATCACAACGGCTGTTTGTTCCTGGCGCATGCGTTCAACTTCATGTCGGGGTTTGGCAAGGAACGCCCCGAACCCACGCGGAAGTTCGGCAGGGTTTCCCATGACCATGACACCCCGGATGGCTACCAGTTCTTCCTGGATATGGGCCCATTGGCAAATGCCGACAAGAAATTCCTGAAGGGGTCCATTTCGTTTTGGAACGAAATGATGAAGCGTGGCACCTACGATGAGATGTGGCAGGCCATGAACCTGCGCCCGCACCTTAAGAACATCAAGCCTGCGGTGATGACCGTGGGCGGATGGTTTGATGCCGAGAACCTGTTCGGTGCCATCCAGTGTTATGATTGCACCGAAAAGCAAAGCCCCGGTGCCAATAATATTCTGGTGATGGGGCCATGGGATCATGGTGGTTGGTCGCGTGGGGCGGGCGATGCACTGAGTCATGCCCGGTTTAATTCCAAAACTGCCGAATTCTACCGCGAAAAGGTGGAGTTCCCATTCTTTGAATATCATCTGAAGGGGAAGGCGGATCCCAAGCTGCCCGAGGCGCTGGTTTTTGAAACGGGCACGAATGTCTGGCGCAGGTATGATGCCTGGCCGCCGCGTGAAGCGAAGCCTGTAAAGCTTTTGTTTCAAGAAAAGGGAGCACTGGCGGAAAGCCAGCCGGCAAAAGGTGAAGATAGCTACATTTCCGACCCGCAAAAGCCGGTTCCCCATATCGACAAGATCACCACCAAGATGGATTACGATTACATGGTGGCTGATCAGAGGCATGTATCCCGCAGGCCTGATGTGCTTGTTTACCAGACCGCTATTCTAGATTCGGATCTGACACTTTCTGGTCCGGTTCAGGTGGATCTTTGGGTAAGCACCACGGGCACCGATGCCGACTGGGTGGTGAAGGTGGTGGATGTTTTTCCCGCGGATTATCCGGACTATGAACCCAACCCCGCTGGTGTTCGCATGGGCAACTACCAGATGCTGATCCGTGGCGAGCCATTCCGGGGCAAGTTTCGCAACAGTTTTTCCAAGCCCGAACCGTTCGAACCGGGCAAGCCCACCAAGGTGAGTTTCACCATGCCGGATGTCTGTCATACCTTCCGAGCCGGTCATCGCCTGATGATCCAGGTGCATTCCACCTGGTTTCCGCTAGTGGATCGAAACCCCCAGAAATTCTGTGATATCTACAGTGCCACCGAGGCTGATTTTTCCGCCCAGACACATAAAGTCTATCGTGGCGCGGAAATGCCAAGTGGCGTGCAGGTGCATGTGGTAAAGTAATAACTTGGTTCTTACTGACAAACCTAGCGTGGAGTACCGGCTTGGGCGCGAAAATATTTATCTCTGGCTCAGGACCAGAGCATCTTGCGGCGAAACTGGAAGATCGCCTGGATGCTTGGCTAAATGGGCGTGCCCGGGTTGTCTTTGCAGGGGGTGGAGAGGATGGCTGGGATGTGGTTTTGGCTCAGGGCGATGGTTACGACCACGATGTGTTTATTAGCGATTTAACTGTATATTTGAAGAAAAGCCCACCCTTTAGCGAGGCTAATATTCGCTGGTCCAAGGCGGCGAATGTTCCGGATTCCCAGTGAAAAAGAGCCTTAAGAATAACGCTCCTTTCTTATAGTAATCCGTTTGAGAAATAAAATAATTGTCTGCTTACGGTTTATTACCCTCAAATTTTTCCAGTAATACGCTGAAAGGCTTTGAACTGATTTCCACAAACTGTTTGACCATTCCCAGTTCGGGGGCAAACCAGTAAGTCGTTATAATGTTGGCGCCCTTCTGTTCAGTTTCCACATGTACCTTTGCACATTTAAACTTCCCGGCTGGCACAACAGCTTCTTCAAACTCCAGATTACATTTTACTTTTAATTCAATGGCACCGATCTTTGTATTGCTTTCCCACTTTTCACCATCTTTGATGGGAAACTTCAACAGGCATATGGGCGGGTTAATTTCAGTTCCATTAAACCGCTTCCTCAACAATCCCTTCTCTGTGATTTGAAGATGTTCTGAAGCTGCCACATTACCGTTTATGACAGTCTCAAGCCTTGCAAGAGATTCACCATCAATCATTTCGATCTTGGCAATTTGATAGGTAAGTTTTCGTTCAGATTGTCCTTCTGCTTTTATTAGGTAGTGCCATTTGTTGCCTTCAGAAATGGGGTAGTAAGATTTTTCCACAGGTTTCTGGGCTGAAAGGCTTGTAGTAAGTAATAATGAAAAACCAAACAAGAAAGGCAAAAATAAACGAATCATAGCTTGGTTCCTTGTGCAAGTAAGGTGTATCGAGGTTTAACTTATACTTATTCGGGCTAAATAGTACCCATATTTTCATTAACTTGGATTCGCCATACCGGGAAGTGCAAGTCTTTCCTTGATTGCAGTTCCACTGACTTTACCGGCAAGCATCGATTCTACCAGGGCAAGAATGCGCATGGCGGCTTCTTCAATTGCCACACCCCGTGGGTGAATATTGGATATCAGGTTTCGCCGGGCATCGGTATCTCCCAGGTTGGGCCGGTACGCCATGTAGGCGGAAAGGCTTTCCGCGGTGCCCAAACCCGGTCGCTCGCCGATCAAAAGCACCACCACATCCGGTTCCAGAAGGTTGCCAATTTCATTAAGGATTCCCACGCGGGCCTGATGTACCAGAAAAGGTCTGCCCAATGCCAGTTTTTGTTTGCCGGCCATTTCCCACAAGGCATCCAGTAGGGGTGGGCCCTGCTGAACCAGCGCGGTGGCGCTAAGTCCATCACCCAGAACAATCTGCAGCCGTGGCCTTGGTGGGCATTGTTTCAATAGAAGTTCTCGGTCTTGCGGGCGCAATTGCCTGCCCAGTTCCGGATGCAGCAGGTATTGTTGCCTGTCGATGGCTTTGGTGAATACCTCGAATAGACCAAGTTGATCGATGCGTTCGCTTCGGAAATCGCGTTGAAGCAGCACGGATTGAAAGACCGCATCGCGAGCAAAGGCATGGTCTGCGCGCAGTTGCAGCATGGCTTTGGTGGATAAGCCGGTACCATGGCGTGGCCCAAGAATGCGCGCCGGGGTAAGCGATTTAACAGATGCAAGATTCATTTTAACTTGGGGTGCTTTCGTAGATTAGTCTCGGGCTGCAATCAGTTCTTCAGCGGAGATGCCAATGTCCCTTGCTATTTTCCGAAGCAGAACCGGAGAAATATCCTGCCCCTTGTGAAATGGTACCGTGGTTCCTCTGCCGTCTGTGTGCCTGAATTGTTTGTGGGATCCCTTTTGGCGGATTTCCACAAACCCCAACGCCACCAGCAATGCAATAACTTCATGGGGTTTTAAAACCGGAAGCTTGGGCATGGCTAGGCGAGTTGTACTTTCTGGGTTCCTATGAATTCTGATTCAAGGGGTGGCTCTCCATCCTCCAACAGCATGGAAATAACTTCCTTGAGGTTTTCTTGTAACTCGTCCAAGGTTTTTCCTTGGGAGTGGGCTCCGGGAAATCCAGGTACATAACCAACAAAAAGTCCCGTATCTGTGCATCTTTCGATCACCGCTGTATAGCTTTGCATCTACGCTCCAGTCATTTCCTTTCCATGATTCCGGTATCTCGGAGTTTATTATAACCGTGATTTCAAAATTCAGGTTGTCTAATCAGAGATACGAGGGTCTTTTGTCCATTATTTGCCTTCCTGCATGGATTTCAAATCCACAGGTGGGCCGGGGAAATGTTTTCTGGCATGAACAAACCAATAAATCAGCAAAAATGCCATGAATCCAAGAACTACATAACCTGCCTTTTCGCTGGGGGGTTGAACGCCAATCACCAAGACTCCCACCGAACCCACCACACCGAGCAAAGCCAGCGGCTTGAACCATAAACCCAATTGCCAGGGGCCCATGACAGTCCACCATCTGCCGTGTGCGACCAGTCCGGCGCAGGTTGGAAGCACATACGAAATGTACAAAAGGATGGTGCATGCAGCCGTTATGGTGGCATACACATGCGAATACACGGTGAATAAAACGGATAGCACACAGACAACCACCAGGCTGTTCACAGGCACCATGATGCGGGTGGAAACTTTCCGAAACCATCCGGAAAAGGGAAGTCCGCCATCCCTTGCAAAAGCGTAGGTCATGCGGGATGCCGAGGTAACGGTTGCCATGCCGCACAAGTACTGTGCCAGGAAGATCATCAGAAAACAGGGGTCGTGCATCCATGCTGGAAGCGATTCCTCCAGGATAGCCACAAAGGCTCGTTCTCCCTGGCAGGCAATCTGGTGGGTATCATCGATGGCAAGCACCGCCGCGCAAAGCAGCACCCAGCCTGCAATTCCAGAAACTATCACCGCCCGCATGATTGCCCTGGGTACCGTGCGTGCGGCATCCACTGTCTCTTCGGAAGCGTGTGCGGAACCATCAAAACCGGTGATGGTGTATGCCGGTAGCAGTAACGAAAGCATGAACAACCAGCTTAGCGATTCGGTC
>JBEGQX010000281.1:0-6131 GCA_041180805.1 Planctomycetota bacterium | reverse complement strand
TGTCTTCTAAAATGCTGGCTGCATCCATGGCAGCCCTAGCTTCGTGACTGCTCCAAAAATCCCTTTCGGAAAGGTGATGAAAGAGTGAAAAATAAGTTGTAGCTAAAAGGATAACTCCCACGAGGATTTTAAAAACGGGGGGGGTATCAGTAAAAGTAATGGCTTTGGTTTCAAGCCGAAAGTCGTTGGCCATGAGCGTCATGCAATCTCTGATAAGCGGGTGATGTGGCCAATAATTCCTTATGAGTTCCCAGAGCTGTTATGGTTCCTGATTCAAGAACCATGATCCTTGACGCGATTTCCAGCGTGTGCAACCGATGGGTGATCACAAAAGAGGTTCTGCCCTTCAAGAATTCGCGCATAACTTTGTGAATTAGGGTTTCGCTTTCCGGATCAGACTGGCTGGTAAATTCATCCAAGATCAAAATTGGAGGATTTCTGAGGATCGCCCGTGCCAAAGCTATTCTTTGTTTTTGGCCTCCTGATAGCTTGTTGCCTGCTTCACCAACGGGAGTGTCGTATCCTTTTGGAAGTTTTGTTATGAAATCATGGGCAAATGCTTTTTTTGCCGCATTTTCAACCGCAGACCTCGAAGCACCACGTGTTCCGTAGGCTATATTGTTGTAAATGCTGTCATCGAAAAGAACGGTATCCTGGGTTACCACACCAATATTTTGCCTTAGGGAGCGCAGGTTGATTTTTCTAAGATCCTCGCCGTCCAGAAGAATACTACCGTGATCAGGGTCGTAAAATCTGGGAATCATACCCATTAATGTGCTTTTTCCAGAACCATTATGACCAAGGATGGCGATCGTTTCCCCTTGGAATATCGAAAGATTCAAATTGGAAATCAAAGGGCGTTCACGGTCGTAACTGAAACAAACACCTCGAAATTCCAGAACTGGGCCATTAGCATTTAAGCTTGGGGATTGAATGGCTTTGTTGCTCGTATGTTCAACAACAAGTTTGTCGTCTTTTTTGGACAATCTGGGGCCATCGATGTTTGGAGTTACCTTAGGAGTCTTATCCATGAAATAGAAAATTCGATCAGAGGCGGCGCACCCAGATTGAATCTTGGTGAATACACTGGATAGTTTCCTTACCGGATCAGCAACTGCGGCAAGTAGTACGTACAACTGAAGAAGGGTTTCTGGTTCGATGGGGTACTGACTCATACGCATGCCAAACAGCATGGTCTCTTGCTTAAGCACAAGGTACGAGCCAGCTAATAAAGCTCCTACAACCGCGGCCATTCCCAAAACTTCAATAATTGGGCCTGAAGCGGCATCAATATTCACAACAATCATGGATTTTTTGTAGTAGTCAAATGTGGCACCACGAAAACGCCTTCTTTCATAAGGTTCCATGGTATAAGACTTTACCACTTTAATCCCCAGGAAGGTTTCTTGAAGAATTTTGTAAATGCTGGACATTCTTTCTAATAACTTGCGGGTTGCCTGTTTCATCAGGCGGCCAATTTTTCCAAGAATAAATGCTGCAACTGGGACCAATACCAGAAACATTAGAGTAAGTTGCCAGCTGATAAACGCAGCAAAGATAATGCAGCTAATCGCTCTAAGTGGTTCTGCGATGACTTTTCCAAACAAGGTTTTAATACCAGTACCAACAGATTCCATGTCGTTTGTGAATCGTGCCATCAATTCACTGGTGCCTTGTTCGCCAAATTGATCAACATCCAGATGGACAATGTTTCTGTAAAAACGATTTCTCAGGTCATAAAGTGTCAGGTTTACGACACTGCCTACAAGGGATTCCTGGAAGAATTCAAATACACATTTGAAAACAACACCAATCATCACAAATCCAAGCACATAACCAAGTGTCGTGAATGGATCTTTTGGTAGCCACGAATAGATGTATTTTTTGCCAATTAGGTACCAATCCATCTTTTTTCGGGCTGCAACAAGCTTGCTTTCAACTTTCACCAGGGCGTGAGTATTTTCCCTTCGCAACTGTTCGTTGAATTTATTTTGCGGTAGTTCTTCAAGCTGCTTTCCTTTTTCTGTGAGGGCATCCGAAAGCTTTTCGATCTGCTGTAATTCTTTCTGCATGGAAGTTACACAACCATCGATCCATTCATGCATACTTTGGTCGGTATGCAAAAGTTTTAAGACTGGATAAATAGATGTGAAATTCATGCCCCATAAAAGTGCGGCGCAAACCGCAAAAACTATGGAAAGACAAAGTCTTCCACGATATGGCCATGCGTATCTAAGGGCCCTAACAAAATTCTTCATGTTGCCGTCCTTGGCTTTCAAAAGATCAATCAGGCTGAGAAGTTAGCAAAAATCTGAAAAAATGGGCAATACGAATCCAAAACTGCCCTCTCCTGAACAACGGAAAGGCTTAAAAATCCTTGATATATAAAAATCCTATAATTGGAATAACCAGCCTAATCCTAAGAATCGGCCGCTTTTGTTGAAATTAGCCAAATTGCTCACTCAAACCAAATTGACATGATTGGTAGTATTAGTTTACATTCGCAAAGTTGTTTTTGAGGCGATTATTTTTTATCAGGTTTTGTCATGCATTTTAATAACGATCAATTGGGCCTTGGGGTGTTGGCGCAGCAGATTGTTGATCTGAACAACCAGATTAGCCTGGCTCAACCAAGATCCAAAAGGCGAAACAACGGTCTCAAGGAAATGGAATTTTTGACCTTATGTCACTTGAGGCACAAGGATTTCATGAATGTTGGAGATATTCAAAAATTGCTCGGTGTTTTACCCGCACAAATGTCCCGAATTATTCGATCCCTTGAAAATCGTGATATTCCGTTGATTTCCTGTCGAATTAACCCTGCTGATAAACGAAAAATCGATGTTGCCCTGACCGAACCTGGAAATAAAGCGTTTGAGAATTATCAATCCGCAAGGGTTAGTTTTGTAAAAGAACTATTGGCAAAGCTTTCCGAAGAAGAAATTCTCGATTTGAGGAGACTTGTGGACAGGCTTACAAGCATTGTGGTGGAAGCCTCAAAACCCTTCCCGGAATACACAACTGTTTGATTTTTTGCCGAAATGTTTTCTCAGACGGAATAAAACGAATAATAATTATCATTTCTTGGTTATTTAAGTTTACTTCTGCCAACAACTTGTGCATTTTATAGGGTAGTATTGTTGATCCGTATGGCTTATTGCCGGTTTAGTTTTTGAATCGAATGTAAGTAAGGGATTGCTTCCTATGGAGAAGTGGCTTTGTTGGAGTTCCATGGGTGCAGCAGGCATAGTTCTGCTGTTGTTTGTGTTGGATTTGGCAATTCAGATTCCGTTTGGCCGTTCCAGCGTGGCAGTTGATATTTTGGCAATTCTTTCCAGTGTGGCGGTATTACTTTTAGCTTTTGATGCTTTCAGAGATATTGCCTAAGACTTATTTCCTCTTCAATTTCCAATCTTTTATTGTCACTTCAATCATTCCATTTGTTGTAAATACTTCGGAAGTTATCCTGTTTTTATATCCTTTTGCCTCAAATTCCGAATCTGTAAGGGGGCTGATAGACACAATTTTTGTGTTCGCCAAATGTCTGGGAATTAGGGGAATTAAAAGCTTGGCAATATTTGGGCTCGTTGCAAATACGTAGTCAAATTTTTCTTCAGAAATCATACTGCCAAATATGGCAAGATATTCTTCGTTGGGTTTTTTTTGAGCGTAGCAAGGCGCATCGACGACAGTGGATACTTTTGAAAGATCCAGGCGCAAACTTTCTTTTCCCTCCATGGCTCTGGCTAAAAGAACTTTTTTACCCTGAACCATAGGCGCAAGATCCTTTGTTAGTGAATCCGAGTTGAAAACTTTGGGAATCAAATCCGCCTTAAGATGATAAGCTTCCAACTCCAGGGCAGTCACTTCACCAATGCAGGCGATTTTAGTTTTCCCAAGGGCCCTGAGGTCTTTACCCAAAAAGGTTAAACGTTGCATAAATTTTCTAACACCGTTCACACTGGTGAAAACAATAAAGCTGAAATCATCCAACTGGCTAATTGCATCATCCAGGATTTGCCAAGACGGCGGATCAACAATTTCCATGCTATGCAAGCTTTTCACATCCGCCCCCAAGCCTCTAAGTTCTTGGGTTAATTCGGATTCTTGGCCCATAGGCCTGGCAATTAAAATTCTGGCCCCAGCCAGGGGAAGTTGGCTGGCCCAGTTCCAGCTTCCTAATTTGCCGGCCACCTCACCCACAACAATAAGTGATGGGGGATTAATGCAGTTGGCTTGGATCGTAGCTGATAGATCTGCCAGTTTTGAAAAGTAAGATTTTTGATTTGGTGATGTAGCGTTGCTTATGATTGCCAGTGGCGTTTCCGGCGAACGGCCATGAAGAATCAGGTTTTCTTGAATGACAGATGCTCGCTTGACACCCATGTAAAAGACCAGGCTGCCTTTAAAATGTGCCAGATTTGCCCAATCGAGCATGCTGTTTACTTTTCCGGCCTTTTCGTGTCCTGTGATAAAAGCAACGGCACTGGACAAGTCACGATCTGTGAGTGGAAAACCCGAGTATGCGGAAGCGCCCAATGCTGCAGTTACGCCTGGAATAATTTCGAAGGGAATATTTTTTTGAACCAGAGGATCTATCTCTTCCTGGCCTCTTCCAAACAGAAGGGGGTCGCCACCTTTTAATCTGGCAACCTTCAATCCTTGCAAACTGCTTTCAACCATGATTTTTACAATGGATTCAATTCTCTCCGGATGGCAGCCCGGCATTTCTTCCGCGCATCGAACGGCGGTTGTTTTTGGGATAATTTCCAGAATTTCTGGCGACACCAATCTGTCATAAATCACAAGATCGCAGGTTTTTAGTTCCTTTGCTCCTTTGATAGTTATTAGGTCCGGGTTTCCCGGGCCCGCTCCAATAAATATCACTTTCCCTGGTTTGGTTTTCATTGTTTGAACTGTTGTGGGGGAATTAATTATACGCCCACTACTTCATCTTCATCAGGCATTTCGATGCCATAATCTGGCCTTGAAGGCGAAAGTTTGCACATAACGATACCCAGTTCCCACAAAAGGCTCATGGGTACCCATAGAAATAGCATGCTGAAAGCATCGGTGGATGGGGTTATTAGTGCCGCAAAGACAGCCATTCCAAACCAAGCATATCTGCGGGAATTTTGAAATGTTTCCACACCCATGATTCCAAGTCTTTCAACAAAAAGCATCACCAACGGGGTTTGAAAAGACACACCAAACACCAATGGCATGAATATTGCGAATCCAAGCCATTCATTTAGGCGCAGATCGGGCTTTAAATCCATTAATTCATTGAACCACAAAAGTGCTTCAATAGCTTTGGGTATGACAAAAAACTCACAAATGAAAACACCAAGTAGAAAAAGAAACAGGCTGAATGGCAAATAAACATGGACAAGTTTTTTCTCATGAGGGTAAAGCCCCACCGCCACAAATGCCCATATTTGCCAAAAAATCCAGGGACTTCCGAGGACTATTCCCGTAACGAGGCAAACTTTAAAAAACACCATGAAGCCTTCCTGAATACTCAGTGTGCTCATGGAGTCAAAATCGCCAATTCTTCGGAATGCCTCTCCCATTAAAACCGATTCGGTTAACGGTTCTGCATGAGAAACCCATAAAGAAACGACGTTGCCGGTATCTAAATCTTCCTTGCTTGGTGGTGTTACCTTACTGATAGTGTCAGATTGTTCGCCTTTAAGCAAAGATTCCAACTGTTTTCGTGAGAAGATTAGCCTGCTAAATTCGGTCGGTTTATTAAGAGGTTGAAGGGAAAGATCCCTGTTTTGTTCAATATCAAGTTTCAGCTTTTCCAACTTCCGGTCATAAAATTTCTTTAATTCGGTTTTTACGGGCTGGGTGATAAAATCGACGACATACTTCCCAATAAAAAAACTGAAAACGAAAGCAATCGCAAATCCCTTGAAAGCCTTTAGAAGATGAGACCGAAGGTCTTCAATATGATCTCCAAAGGACATTCTGGAGTCCGCAAAAAAATCATCAGGGTCTGTAGTTTTGGCGCGTGCCATATTTTTGATTATTAGGTTTCAATTTTTACCTTTAAATATTTTAGGAAAAGGAGTTAGGTTCGCTAGCTCTAAAGTATTGTTAATATTTTTACGATTAATTATAGAACT
>JBEGQX010000280.1:0-3674 GCA_041180805.1 Planctomycetota bacterium | reverse complement strand
TGTAAACCAAACCATGATTCGTAGAACTGCTGATTATTTGATGAGCCAGCGCGATGGGAAGGGGGGCTTCAATAGGAACCCCAGGGCGTTGGATTCTTTTGGAAGGGCCCCGGAGGAAATCACCAATGCCTATATCGTTTGGTCTATCACCGAATCTGGCAAGGAAGATGATCTTACCCTTGAAGTAAAATCCCTTAAAGAGAAAGCGGAACAGGCCACAGATGTGTATTTCCTTTCTTTGGTGGCAAATAGCCTGCTGAACCGCGGTGATGCGGAGAGCGCTGGCAAAATAATTCGAAAGATGGTTGCTAAGCAGCGTGAAAATGGATGTTTCGAGGGAGAGAAAACAAGTATCACGGGTTCGGGTGGTAATGACCTTAAAGTGGAAACTACAGCCCTGGCCTTGCTGGCTATGTTAAAAGCCAACCACACCGAGTTTCATGTGCCTGCCAGGAAATCTGCTGAATGGATCAGCAAGCAGCGCGGAGGACAAGGTGGTTTTGGTTCCACGCAGGCTACGATCATGGCGCTAAAATCTTTAATTGCTTTTACCAAGGCGAATAAGAGGGATGTTCAGGCAGGATCCCTGAAGGTTTTTGCGGGTGACACAGAGGTTGTTCGTCAGGATTTTTCCAAGGATCATTCCCAGGCGATTTCCCTTGAAGTTTCCCAGCCAGAAAAGCATTTTCATTCTGGAGAGAACAAACTGCGTCTGGAACTTTCCGGAGGAAATAATTTTCCTGTCAGCGTGGGTTGGACTTATCATTCCGAAAAACCTGCCAGTGAGGGTAATCCAATACTGAAGCTTCAAACGAAACTTTTCAAGGTGGAAATCGAAGAGGGTGCACCCACCCAATGGAAAATGGTATTGGAGAACGCCAAGGATTCTGGTCAGGGAATGACCACTGCCATTCTGGGGATACCAGCCGGATTGGCATTACCCGAAGATTTGAAACAATTAAGGGAGCTTTGCAAGGTTCCGGAAGATGGAAGTCGCCCTAAATTGGCTGCGTTCGAGGTTTTGGGCCGCGAGCTTGTTTTGTACTGGCGCGATTTGGCTCCCAGGGAAAAGATAGAATTGGATCTCGATTTGATAGCCAGAGTGCCCGGTGAATACAAAGGTCAGGCGAGCAGGGCATATCTTTACTATGATGCAGCAAAGAAAGATTGGGTTTCTCCGGTATCGGTGAAGGTACTACCCAAGGATGCCAATTAAATTAGCCTGTGTACATAAGAACACCTTCCCGGGCGTTTCTTTTTGACTTAAGTGGCTTCAATTCATAAATAATGCGAGAAGGGTTTTCTCGTGGCCTATTCGGCGCACGATGGCAAATAGCCTATTTATTGGCATTTATTGAAATAACAGGGGTGAACTTCCATGAGCGTGAAGTATGTTTATTTTTTTGGTGGTGGTGTTTCTGATGGCCGCGCAGACATGAAGAACTTGCTTGGTGGCAAAGGTGCCAACCTTGCAGAAATGAATAATATTGGCTTGCCCGTACCTGCTGGCTTCACCATTACCACGGAAGTTTGCACGTATTTCTATGCCAATGGGCACCAGTACCCCCAGGAACTTCGAAGCCAGATTGAGGAAGCTCTTCGCAAAACCGAGGCAGTCATGGGCGCCAAGTTTGGTGACCCGGAAAATCCTCTCTTGGTTTCCTGCCGCTCCGGCGCAAGGGTTTCCATGCCCGGCATGATGGATACAGTTCTTAACATTGGCTTGAATGAAAAGACCTTGAAGGGTCTGATCAAGAAGACCGGCAATGAGCGTTTTGCCTGGGATAGCTATCGTAGATTTGTCCAGATGTATGGTGACGTTGTGCTGGGCCTTAAGCCACAGTCCAAGGAAGAGGAAGATCCCTTCGAACATATTCTTCACAAGATGAAAAAGAAGAAGGGTGTGCATCTTGATACCGACTTGGACACCGAAGACCTGAAGAAGCTTGTGAAGCAATTCAAGGCCGCTGTGCATGAAAGAACCGGCAAGGATTTTCCTGACGATCCAATGGAACAAATGCTTGAAGCTGTGGGCGCAGTGTTCAAGTCTTGGGGTAATGATCGCGCCGTGGTGTACCGTCGCCAATACAACTACCCGCACGATTGGGGTACCGCAGCGAATATCTGCTCCATGGTGTTTGGTAACATGGGTAATGATTGCGCCACGGGTGTTGCGTTTACCCGCGATCCTGCGACCGGCGAAAAAGTCTTCTATGGTGAATACCTGATCAACGCACAGGGCGAAGATGTGGTTGCTGGTATTCGTACTCCCAAGAAGATTGCTGAACTTTCCCAAGAGATGCCAGCAGTCTATCAGCAGTTAGAAGACATTCGTCAGAAGTTGGAAAAGCATTACCGCGATGTGCAGGATATTGAATTTACCGTACAGAAAGACAAGCTCTGGATGCTCCAGACACGAAACGGCAAGCGAACCGGCTTTGCAGGTGTTCGTTTCGCGGTGGACATGGTTCACGAAGGCCTGATCACCAAGGAAGAGGCGATTACCGCAGGTCGTATTCCCCCAGATGACTTGAACCAGCTTTTGCAGCCAATCTTTGATCCGGATGCCAAGCGCAAGTCTGTGGAAGAGGGGCGCATGCTTGCCAAGGGCATTAATGCGGGCCCTGGTGCTGCCACAGGCAAAATCAAGTTCTTTGCAGACGATGCGGAAGCTTATGTGAACAGTTTCCAAAAAGATGCCCATGGCAATATGCCTGAGGAATCCCAAGTGATTCTGGTTCGACAAGAAACCAGCCCTGAAGATATTCGCGGCATGCAGGTTGCCAGCGGCATTCTTACCGCCTTTGGCGGCGCATCCAGTCACGCTGCCCTTGTAAGCCGTCAGATGGGTAAGGTTTGCATCGTGGGTTGCGGTGATCTGAAGATCGACTACAAGAAGCGAACTGTTACCGCTGGTGGCAAGACCCTTAAGGAAGGTGATTGGATTGCCATCGATGGTTTCACCGGCGAGGTTATGGAAGGCAAAGTTGCCACCAAGCCCAGCGAAGTTGTGCAGGTTTTGATCTCCAAGACCATGAAGCCAGCCGATTCCAAGGTATACCAGCAGTTTGCCGAGCTTATGGGTTGGGCCGACGAAGTTCGAAAGCTGAAAGTTCGCGCAAACGCTGACAAGCCAGACCAGGCAGAGGCAGCAGTTGCTTTTGGCGCAGAGGGTATTGGCCTTTGCCGTACCGAACATATGTTCTTCGATCACATTCTTCCGATGCGCGAGATGATTCTTTCCACCACGGTGGATCAAAGAAGAGCCGCCCTTGCCAAGCTTTTGCAGTTCCAAAGGGAAGACTTCGCAGGTTTATTCCGAGCCATGAAGGGCAAGCCTGTGACTATTCGTACCTTGGATCCCCCATTGCACGAGTTTTTGCCCAAGCCAGATGACAAGGCTGAACAGAAGGAAGTTGCCAAGACAATTGGTGTTAGTCCCAAGGCAATTGAGAAGCGCATTAAGGAACTGCACGAACTGAACCCCATGCTGGGCTTCCGTGGTTGCCGTTTAGGAAATGTGTACCCTGAAATCACCGAGATGCAAGCCAGGGCTATTTTTGAAGCGGCTTGCGATGTTGCCAAAGAAGGCATTGCTGTTGAGCCGGAAATCATGATTCCTTTGGTTGGCTTCCTGCCGGAACTGAAGGCTCAGGTGAAGCTGGTTCATGCAA
>JBEGQX010000279.1:0-16936 GCA_041180805.1 Planctomycetota bacterium | reverse complement strand
CCACATTGATGGGTGCGGGAGACTGCACCTGTCGAGTTCCGCCTTGATCCATGGGTTCGATTTTCCAATCATCAAAATAGACAGTTCCCATACCCGTAAGTGCCAGCGTGACATGGATGCTTCCCGAAGGCCCCACCTTGCGATAAAAGCTAAAATGCTTCCATTCGGTGGCGTTTGTCAGCCTGACAGCAAGGGGTTCACCTCCTGCAGAATCGAACATCAGGGCGCCATCCGCTGATCCCTTGATAGTGCCAGGAATTTTCACCCAGCCAGAAACCCTGACCAAGGTTCCTGGTTCCAAACGTATCGAAGGGCTATGGATGGCCAGGAAAGACCTTTCCAGAGCCACAGGTGCCAAGGCGATATTCTTGGGCATTATTTGCAGCATCAAAGCCTGCTTGCCACTGTGTGCGGAATCGGTAACTCGCTTTGCCACCTGGGTGACATCATCGAGCGATGGAACTTCCTGGACCATCCAACCCTGTGGAACCTTGCCCTGAGGCAGTTCAAAATCACCGTCAGGCAGAACATTTTCCTTTAGCTTTGCATGTTTGATCTGATCCCAGAATGCGTAATGCCTTGGCAGGGAAAAGTAACTGACGCTGTAGGGTGTTGCCACCGGGTTATCCAGATCGCGAAGTGCGGATTCCCACGCGGTACGCATTAGGATACGAAGCGGCCTCATTGCTCTCTGGCCATCCAAATAAGCCTCCGCGTATTCACCATTTCTGCGGTGCGCCAGGCTTTGATCGATGTAATCGCGCGACTTTTTAAGTAATGCTTGTGAATCCGCCAGATGCCTTCCAGAGGCTTCAAGTTTGGAGTGGATGGCAATCACCTTGCTGAATTCTTCCTCCGCAAGGTCATGGGACCACTGAGCCGACAACTTGGCCATTTTTCTCTGGCTATCCTGCCATTTGACCACGATCCCATTTGGGGAAAGATCGCTTGTGAGTACGATGGGAGTCGCCAGGCTGAATTCCTTTACGCTGATTTGGATTCCACCCACCACGCGTTTCCATGGGAGGGATTTGATTTGTCCAGGGCTGATTTCCCAGGCCTGACAACCGGTTGGAGCTTGCGGGATGATCATGGTCAACTCGGTGGAGCTACCCTGCGGGGGCACATATTGAACGCCTTTACCCATCCAGATTGGAAGGATCAGCAAACCTTTTTCGCTTCGAAGAACAGCGGCTTTTACTTCTGGTATGGAAGTGTCTATCCAGTTGGGTTCTTCGGCTTCCACAAGAATGGGTTCCAGAAGTTGAAGTTCCTGGTTCAGCAACGCCAAAGCAAGCAGCCTGTCCCTGCCAGAGTGGCTGTCTGCCAGAAATCGATCCGACCAGTAGCCGATACCCTTGCAACCTGCGCCGATGGCGGCATAAGTCATCAGGCGAATTTGTTCCGGGTGCGGGCCAACCGGTTCTGGAATCGATGCCTGTCCTTCCTGAATACCCAGATTTTGCATGTACCATTCCGGTAGATGGGTTTGCACCCAAGTCCAAGTATAGGTGCCTGGCTGGGCAAGCCTGCGTTTCTGGTTGATCCAGTCGCGGTAAGAGGAAAGTTCCATGGTGGTGAAAAGAGGCCAGCGGTGGGCACCCAGCATAATCTGATCCACACTGCGGGAGTATCTTTGAAAACCATCCCAAACATCCGCCGCAAGAGGGCGAAGAGGGTCTGCGGACCGCAAGGACTGGGCGGACCGAGAAACTAAAGAGGATTTTTCAAAGGATAATCCGCTGCCTATATCCCAGCAGAGAACCGCTTCCTGGTCGAGGAATCGGGAGACTCTTTTTCCTATGACTTGCTGGCTGGTTAGTTGGGTGGGGATATTGCCTTGGTCATCTGTTTGTGGCAGTTGCATCATGGGGACAATCCAGAAACCCTGATTTACAGCCTCATCCAGTGTGGCATTGGCGACATTTTCATCCAGCCAGACCGTATTAAATCCAGCATCCCTTAAAACTTTGAGTGGTGTTCCGGTATGGCGAACTCCCCGGAGGAAAAATTTCTGCCCACTAACCAGCAATTGAGTGTTCTTTAGCTGAACCTCGGAATTTCGCCTGCTAAGTGTTTTGCCGGGAAGTTCTTCAGGGGTTCTTGGGGATGTGGAGGCCTTTTGTTCCAGTACAGGGCCTATTTCCATGTCGTCCAGCCAGACATCTGTTTGACCGGGGCCGCCATATAGGTTCATCACAATTCGATCTACATAGGCATCCGCAATCACGGCATCTTTGCCGGTTTCTGCCCTGTAAAGGTTGAGTTGTTCCCTTAGTCGCTTGGTTGGCTGACGGAGAGATAATTGTTGCCAGCGGCCTGTAAGTTGGTAAATGTCCCCCTTCACCATTAGAGTTAGGGGTTGGTCCAGGTTTTTGGGGTCTCGTTCCTTGGGAAGCACCACGCGACAGTAAAGCTGCATTCCTGGTCTGTTCGCCTTGATCCAAAGACTGATATTGAGTTCATCGGTAACCGGGGCTTGTCCAGGGGTAAACTGGTAATGAGCAAACTGGCCGTTACCAGCAATGAATTGAATCCATTCAGATTTCTGGCCGGTATGTGCGGTTTCCGTGGTTAGTTCATGCTTTATGCCACTTAGGTTGGCATCTGATTTTCCTGGTTGAAAAATGAGATCCCGGCCTTCAAAACCAATTTGGAGCACCTGCTGGGCCCAAACCAGAGTTTGAACCAGAAATAAAGTGGCTAAAACAATCGCAATAACTTTTAGAAACCTGAACCTCACGGCACCGCTCCTTGACCGAGGAGGAAATAATTCCGCTTATTGGATGGCTGATACCAAAAGGGGTAAACTCAGCCAAGATCAAAGTGATTCCAACAATTAAGCGATATTGGAGAAATGGCTAAGATGGGGCATTTTGGTTTTGAGTTCTGTTAGGAAAGGTGAGTTTGTTGAAAAATGATAAAAAAAGGAAGAATTTACTAGAAATTATGATCGTTTCATTCAAAATTATACTCTGGTATACATGTGCATTAGTCATTGTACATGAGTTATGTTTTCATTTTGAAAGGGAACGAACGTGAAGAAGTTCTTTGCAATGATGTTGGTTGCTGGTCTGGTTGGCTGCGGTGGGGAAGCTCCAAAGGAAACCAAGAAGGCTCCTGCAGCACCTGCAAAGCCTGCTGAAAAGAAGGCTGAAGCACCAAAGGTAGAAAAGAAGGAAGAAGCCAAGAAGGAAGAACCCAAGGCTGAAAAGAAGGAAGAAGCCAAGAAGGAAGAACCTAAGGCTGAAAAGAAGGAAGAAAAGAAGTAATTTCTTGAACTCAAGGATTTACTTGGTTAGGCTTACTACTGAAAGCCGAGTCCCATGCCCGGTCGACTCGGCTTTAGTTTTTTCCGGGCTGCGTGTTCCAGTTTTACTGGATGTTTTAAGGATGTAAACATGAAGAAAGTATTCTGCTCCATGGCATTGGCAGCTTTTGTATGCGCCAGCTTTGTAGGTTGTGGCGGCGAAGCCCCCAAGGAAACCAAGAAGGCTGCTCCAGCTCCTGCGACCGCTCCAAAGGAAGCACCTAAGGAAGCTAAGAAGTAATCAAAAGTGAGCTTCTTAAGGGTCGATTGGTGTTCCCAATCGGCCCTTATTTATTGCAAATACATAAGGAAATAGTCATGTCCAGAATGCTGATATTGGTGGGATTTGTGGTTTTGCTGTTGCTGCCTGGCTGCGGTGGTGAAAAGGAACGAAACATGAACAAAGACAAGGGCTTCCCACGCCAGGAAATACCCAAGGTTAAAAACAAGGATACTTCCAAGACCGAATCCAAATAACCATATTTCATGTCTTGCGAAATAGAAAAAGCCATGCCTTTATAAGGCATGGCTTTTGTTTTTGTGCTGAAAGTTTTTTAGACAGTGGTCTCCATGGTGCGCTGAGCCAGGGATTTTGACTTGGCCCTTTCGGCACCTTCGCCAAGGATCAGCAAAAGTGGGCTGGCAATATAGATTGAACTGTAAGTGCCCACGATTACACCAAAAACCATCACGAAGGAGAAAAGGTGAACACCTTCTCCGCCCCAGATATAAAGCACAACCACTACCAACCAAGTCACGAATGAAGTGAGGATGGTTCGGCTAAGGGTTTGATTTACGCTGTCATTAATGATCTGTTCGGTAAGAAGTGGATTCTTTCCGCGAACTTCACGGATTCGGTCAAATACCACTATGGTGTCATTTACCGAATATCCAACAAGGGTAAGCAGAGCTGCCACCGCTGGCAGATCAATCTTGAAATCCTGGAATAAGAAGAGATTTCCAAAGAAAGTGCCATGCAGGTAATGGCATACCGCAATGGCCCCCAATGTGAAGAAAAGATCGTGTACAAGGCATAGCAGGGCTGCCAGACCGAAGGTCCAGTTTCCGAAGCGGAACCAAAGGTACACAACAATTGCAGCCCAAGACGCCACAATCGCATAAAGTGCCCGTTGCTGGGTGCTGGATGCAAGTTGAGGGTCAAAGTTTTCCAGTCGTTCAGGTTGGGGTTTGGAATTGAATTCCGCCTGGGTGGATTTAAGGGCGGCTTCCAAGGCAGCGGCATCCACAGGATCAGGTAATTCCAGGTTCATTCTGTTGAAGCGGCCTTCCCGTTGTTCTCCGGTGGGGTCGAGTCGCATTTGTCTGGCGGCGGAAGATAGCCCCTTCTTTTCGAATTCCTGGCGCAGTATCAGGCTGATTTGCGCCCTGGATGCAAAGCTGTCAAATTGGAGGTCCGCAGACTGGTTATTTTTGTCAATCTTGAAGGATGAAAGTTGCACTCTTTGCAGGTCTTCACCAATCAATTTGTTGACTTCCTCAAGAACCTTTGGAGCATTTCGCTCGGTGGTTCGAATCGTGAAGAACTTGCTTTGGTCACCCTTGCTGAATTCCTCGTTGGGAAGGAAGATTTGTTCGATGGAAATCTCAGGCAGGGTTGTGGAGCCAAATTTATTTCTTAGCCAGGTGATATTTTGCATGGTCTTAAGCTGCCCGCTGTATGCGGTACCACCTTCAAAATCAATGTTGAGGCCACCCTTGTCAAGCCTGTAGATGAACAAACCGCCACCCACAATAGTTAGGGCAATTGTGGCAGCGAACATGATTTGGCGAATGGACATGAAATCAAAATTAGGCTTTTTGAAGACATGCCTCATGCGCAAATCTTTGATCCAGCCACTTGATTGCCAAACATCAAAGATGGTGCGGGTCATGTACAGGGATGTGAAAAGGCTGATAATAAGACCCAGTGTCAAGCTGATACCGAACCCACGAAGTTGATCATTGCCCACCACATAAAGAACAATCGCAGTGAAGATACTGCTTAAGTGGGTGTCAATAATGGTGGGGAAAGCCCTGTCGTAGCCATTTCGAAGGGCCATTAACAGGCTTGCACCCTTTTCGCGCTCTTCGCGAAGGCGTTCGTAAATCAGGATGTTGGCATCAACCGCCATACCCAAAGTGAGAACCAAGCCGGCAAGGCCTGGCAGGGTAAATGTGGCCTTTACTATCACCATGAATGCAACGGTAAGCAATAGGTTTGCCAGGAGGGCAACACAAGCTACAAACCCTGAAAATTCATAATAGACAACCATAAACACAATCACTGCAAGGAAAGCGAATATGATGGAAAGAGTTCCAGCCTTGATGGTGTCATCACCCAAAGTTGCACCCACGGTATTTTCACTAACCGGCTGGGGTTTCAAGGTGGCTGGCAATGCACCAGCACGAAGGATTCTCACAAGCGTGTCAATGTCAGCGGGGGTGAAGTTTCCGCTGATCTGGCCATCAGTGCGAATCGCCTGATTTAATACTGGCGCGGATCGAATCTGACCATCCAAAATAATGGCGAGGTGTCTTTTGAAGCCATCCTTGCTGGCGGGCCGATTTCGGTTGGTGACTTCATAAAAGCGATTGCCACCTTCATTATTGAACCTGAAATCCACGGTAAGGTCGCCTTTACTATCCATTCCCCTGCGGGAACTGGAAAGGAAGTCGCCTGTGATTTCCTTGCCCTGTTGCGAGTTGCGGGTAAGCATGAAATACTCATACTGCTTACCACTCTCCCGATCCTTGGGCATCAATCGTTCGGGATTGGGAATGGTTCGCGAGTAAATAAGGCAGGCATTGGTGCCCGGTGCGGTTGTGGCTCCCTTGTCTCTTTCCTGGGCAACAGATTTGAACCTTGCGCTGTTGGCGGGTTCATTTTCCGCGGCGCTGTTCAAGCCAAGCGAATAAAGTTCTTCCTTGCCGATTTCAACCCAAGAATAGGAATATTGAGACCTGTCACCATTGATGGTGGCATTAAAAAGGGTCGTGCCATTATCCTGCTTTGGGGCAGGGGGGGCTTCTCCATCACGGGCCAGTTGCTTGAGTTTGGCCTGATTGGCGGGATCACGCAGGAATTTATCCGCGGCGTTGACGGCTTCCTCATCATCCAACCGGTTTGCAAGAATGCGGAACTCCAGGCGGCCTTGTTGCGCAATGAGGTCTTTGATTCTTTCTACTTCTTCACTCGTAAGACCGCGCTTGTCCTTGCTTTGGGCGATTCGACTGCGAAGAAATTCGCCTATGGCGTTTTTATCCGCTTCGGGATTGGCATCCTCAACGGCCCCGGAAAGCCGAATGTAGTCACCCCTTGGAATGGCCTTGTAATTGGTTCCCGGTTTGCCGGGGAACTTTTGATTGATGTCAGCTAGCAGCGACTGCCAGGACTTTTCCTCGGCATCCGACTGCTTTCTTCCACCCGTTGGTAATACAATTTCGACTCGCGGTGGATCACCTTGAATGGGACGAATGGCGATATTGAAAAGATCCGCTGGATCGATACGCCTTTTCAAGGACGCCGCCAGTTCTTCGACATTCACTTTGTTATTTGGGTCCGTTTTGCGGGCGTCCACTTCGTAAACAAGAATGGATCCACCGACCAGGTCAACACCCAGCCTGAATCCACCCTGGCCTACATCATATTTGCCATATGCCCAAACCAGAACGAAGGTCGGGATAAGAAAGGATACCAGGCAAACGATAACTCTTGTCAAATGCTGCTTCATGGGTTCAGTTTCACATCCAAAAGGCGGAATCAACTAGCTTACCGGATCCCCGCCATGGGATACCGGCCTAGGAAGAGACTTTACCATTTACTTTGTCATTTTGCTCTTGTTCATTCGAGAAATTTCTCAAAATACTTCCCTTGGTCATCCGAAGGCGGGTGTTGTCATCCACCTTGACCACTATTTCATCCTCGGTTTCGCTGATGGAGGTAACAGTTCCGTAAATGCCCGCACTGGTCAAAACCCTGTCATTCTTTTTGAGATTGCCAAGAAGGTTTTTACGTTCCTTTTCCTGCTTTTGCATCGGGCGCCAGAGAATGAAGTAAAAAAGCACCAAAATTCCGATGGGAAGAACCAAGTTCATGAAAAAAGGCGGCTGTTGCTGATCCGGATTGGCCGGAGCAGCCGCTTGTGCCAGCAACATCATTCCTGAAAATAGGTTCGTCATAAAATCCACTCCATCAATACGGTATCTGGCACGTTAATTCCAGCAACCGTAAATAGATAATCTAAGTGCCCGGTTCCATGCGGGCAAGGCAATCCCGCCTGTATGAGGCAAATGTTCCGTTTTCCAAAGCTTCCCTGGCCCCGGCCATCAGGCGGGCATAATAAGTCAGGTTATGTATGGTTAACAGGGTGCCGCCCAGCATTTCATCCGCCATGAAAAGGTGGTGCAAGTAAGCCCGGGTATGGTTCAGGCAGGCATAACAGGGGCAATCCTCTTCCAGAGGCATTTCCGAAAGCCTGTGGGAGGCGTTTCTAAGCTTGATTTTTCCACTTGCAACGAAACCCGTGGCATTTCTGGCGTTCCGGCTCGGCATGACGCAGTCAAACATATCAATGCCCTGTTCCACCGCATTCAGAAGATCTTGTGGTCTGCCCACACCCATGAGATAGCGTGGTTTTTTTTCAGGTAAAAAGGATGCACTATCACCCAGGGCTGCCACCATTTGTTCGGGGGTTTCACCCACACTAAAGCCGCCAAGGGCATAACCCGGAAAATCCAGTTTTTCCAGTTCCTTTGCACAGGATTCCCTTAACTTCAGATTTGTGCCCCCTTGCACAATCCCAAATACGCTCTGTTGTTTTCTTTTGGATGCATCGCGGCAACGCCTAGCCCAGTTGATGGTCCTTTGCACCGCGGATTGAAGTTTTTCTGGGGAACTGCCAAACGCGGGGCATTCATCGAGGCACATGGCAATGTCAGAACCAAGTTTTTCCTGTATTTCAATGGCCTTTTCAGGAGTTAGTTCAAGGGGCGAACCATCCAGATGTGATCGAAAAACAGCACCATGGTCAGAGATTTTGCAATCCTGTGCCAGGCTGAATACTTGGAAGCCGCCACTATCGGTTAGAATGGCGCCTGTCCAGTTCATGAACTGGTGTAAGCCACCCATCTTCTGAACGACATCCGCACCCGGACGCAGTGCCAGATGATAAGTGTTAGCAAGAATGATCCTCGCAGAAGTGTCTGCAATCTGGGTGGATGTCATCCCTTTCACTGTGGCCGCAGTGCCAACAGGCATGAATACGGGGGTTTGAATGGTAATGCCATTCACAACAAGGGTGCCACGACGGGCTCGCCCTTCCGTTTTCAGAAGGTCAAAGGAAAGGCTCATCGGGTTAAGCTACCCATTCACTTAGTCGCCACGAAGGGAAAGGCCCATTCCCTGCAGCTTTTCACGAACTTCGCTAAGCGAGGTCATGCCGAAGTTTCTGGATTCCAAAAGCTCATCGGCGGTTCGCTGCATCAATTCCCCGATGGTATTGATTCCCAAACGGGTCATGCATTTGCGCGCCCTGACGGAAAGCTGAAGGTCAGAAACAGGCTTGCCCATCATGGCAATTTCCTGTTCGGTCAGGTTTTGGGGCATGCGGTAAGTAGGTTCACGTTGGGAGGGGTCTTCCAATGACTGCCCAAGCTGCAAGCCCTTGCTGGTAAGCATTTCCTTGATTTCCACAAGGGATGTCTCGCCAAAATTCTTGCTGCTAAGCAACTGTGCCTCGCTGACGCGGGTTAAGTCGCCCAAGGTGCGAATGTTCATTTTTCGCAGGCAATTTCTACTGCGCACGGAAAGCTCAAAGTCCGTTACAGGAATTTCAAGAACTTGATTGAACTTGCTGGAATCGTGGTCATCATCAGGGCTGTAAAACATGGTGACGGATGCCTGGGCATCTTTCAGGAACAGCCTGGCCTGATCATCGGTTGGATCCGCATGCAAGGCAGTTCGGAAACATTCCACAGCCTTGTCATAACGGTTGTTGTCTTCATAAAGGATGCCAAGATTCTTGATCACACCAACATGAATCGGAGGGTGTTTCAGGCACTTTTCGTAATAACCGATGGCATCATCATCGTTACCTGCAAGGTCATTGGCCTGCGCAAGGTGAAAAAGTGCACCGGAGTGGGAAGGATCCAACTCCACAGCCCTTTCCAGATGCTTGATGGAGGCGAGTTTGTCCCCTTCCTCGGCAAGAAGACCTGCCTTTTGGTAATGGAATTCCGCGCTGTGGGAAGATAATTCTTCAAGCTTTGCCAGGGCCGATTTAGCCTGTGAGCCATGACCTTTGATGCGCTGAATGGCAATTTTTTGCAGTTGAACCTGGCTTGGGTTGTAACCAAGCTTTTCGGCCTTTTCGAATGCTTTTAAAGCTTCATCGGAATCCTGCATGCTTAATAGGGCCTTTCCCAGATAGAAATGGGCCAGGCTACTTTCACCATGCTTGAGGTTTTCAACCGCTTTTTCGGTGTGACCGAGAAAATACAAGGCAATACCGTACTTCAACTGAAATTTCTTCTGTTGAGGGCCTGTGGTGCCTTCCACTTTCTTCTGAAGCAACTGGCAAACTTCCCGAAGATTTTTGAATTGCTGATTACCTTGGGACAAACCGTTTCTCAGCTGTTGAACGGTTCCTGCATCGCAATCTTCTTTTTCAACCAAAAGGGTTCTAAGATCAATCAGCATTTGTTCTGCCATGAATTCGCTCCAAGTCAATATTTGACAATCACTTGCGATTAATGGTCAAGCAGGATAATCTTCCTTCCCCAGCTTGCTTCCATTCATTTAGCCAAGATTTCCTTAAAAAGTAAATATATTCATAACAGGCTGATTAGCAAGGGTTTTTGGCTCTCCGACGCCTTGGTTCACTCTCTTGCAAGCCTAAATGGAACTGGGTTCTTCATGAAATCGGCAACTTTTTACGCAATGACCCTCCCCGGCTTGGAAGACATTGCACGCTCAGAGATTTCCGAAGACTTGAAAGGGGACATCAAAATAACCCATCGTGGGTTGGTTGTTTTTAAAACGCCACGCCCAGTCGAAGAGATTTTAGAACTAAAGACCACCGAAGATGTGTTTTTATATGGTTGGGGAACCGATTCTCTGACCTACCGTGCAACAGACTTGGATGATATTCGCAAGTGGACCACTAAAGATGCCGACTGGAACCACCTGATACATCTCCACCATCAGGTTCACCCATTGACCAAAGGTCGGCCCACTTATCGCATCATCACCCAGATGGAGGGAACCCACGGTTACCATCGCAAGGATGCCCAGAGGGCGTTTACCAAAGCCATTACTTCAAAAATTCCCTCTTCTTGGAAGATGGTGGATGATAATTCCCATTTGGAATTCTGGCTGACCATTGATGAAAAAACCGCGGTTGCGGGATTACGCATGACAGATCGAAGCATGCGGCATCGTGATTATAAAATCGCGCATCGGCCTGCATCACTGCGGCCAAGTGTTGCCGGGGCTATGGTGCGGTTGGCACAGACCAAACCCAACCATCAAGTTTTGGATCCCATGTGTGGAGCTGGAACAATATTGGCGGAATATCAGCTATTTGCAGAAGGCTGGAGGGTACCCCACACCATGCCACTTGGGGGGGATTCAGAACGATCTGCCGTGATGGATGCAAACGCAAATCTGCGCAAACTTGGTGGGGCCTATTTATGTCAATGGGATGCTAGAAGGCTTCCAATCAGAGATAATTCGGTGGAAAGAATTATCTGCAATCCACCGTTTGGAAAACAACTTGCAGCCGACCAGGATTTGTCCAAGTTGTATAGAAATCTTGCCAGGCAGTTTGACCGAGTTCTGGTGCCCAAGGGTAAGGCGGTTCTATTGGTTTCCGAGTTTGCGGTTCTCAGGGAAGCTTGTGAAAAGCTGAAGTGGACTTGCGAGAAAAGATACCGGGCAAGAATTCTTGGTCAAATGGCAACTATCAGCCTATGGCAAAAGCCCGATTCGCCGGTTACACTATCTGCCGTCTGAAATAAAATTTAAGGGATGCAGTGATGTCAAATGCGACCAGCGTGAAGTGCGAAAAGTGCGGAGCAAACCTCAAGTTGCCCGCCACCATTACCCCGGGAAAAAAAATTCGCTGTCCCAAATGCAGTGAAATCATTACTGTGCCGGCACCGGCACAAACCGCACCTCCAAAACCAAAAGACGATCCAAAACCGGCCAAAGAAGAACCATCCAAGAAGCCCATGGATGATGAGGAGGATGGTGGCGGTCATTATGGACTTCGGGAGCAATCCGCCCCCACACCCCAGGATAAAAAGGAAAAGCCCAAGGTTGATTACGCGCTGGATAACTCTGTCAAGGATCTGCGAGGCCCCGCGCAGGCCGCTGTTTTGGGGCCTTCCAACAAGATCATCATGCGCAGTATCTTTTGCGTGGCCCTTGCTTTTGCAAGTTTTGGCATAGGTGTGTGGCCATTCCTCTTTCAGGAAGATATTCTTGATTATCGCGACACCTTGAAGGCTTATTTCAAGGAAGCCATAGCCAATGCCAAGGGTGATGAAGCCAAGAAGTTGGCTGATCGGGCAAAAACCATCGATAACGATAATAAGAACGACATACTTCGAAAGAATGTCTATCCAGAATTGTACAAGGAAAAGAAGAACGATCTTTCCGCGGAAACAGGTATCAACCTTGAAGAACCAGAGCGTGAGTTCATTAAAGAGATTCGCAAAAAACACATTCCTTACAGAATTGCGTGGATCATTTGCAGCCTGATCATTCTTGGCTACAACCTGTTCATTGCCATGGCGGCGGTGAAAATGCAGGCCATGGAATCTTATAATTGGTCCATTGCTTGCGCTGTAATGAGCATTATTCCCATTAACTGCATTGGATTGATCGTGAAAATCTGGTCCGCCGATGTCAAGCCGGACCCCATGCAGTTATTTCCGGAAGAGGGATTTGATCTTCTTCAACTATTTACCCATCCATTGTTTTTGCTTTGTCTGGAATACGTTGGTTCCCTTGCCATGGGCGCCATGGCGTTAACAATTCTTCTCAAGGAGGAAGTGAAGGAAGGGTTTGCTTATAAGGGAGACCTGGACTAATCTTTCGCACCTTGAATCATTGATCAGCCAAGTTTGTTGTTAAAGTTTGCGGCCCTCGTTCATGGCAGAAAGCCATGATGTGAATCGCTTCCAATAGTTTCTACCGTGTAATCCGTAAAGGATGTTCCCCAGGAAAGATTTTGGGTTGGGTGCACCTTCCATTGCCAGGTCGTAATGGGGGCGGAATTTGCCGCGCGCCACCGAAACAGTTTTTGGTACGGTCAATTCCAAAAGGCCTTCCAAGCCTTGGGTGATTCCCCATCCACTTTGGCCTGTTCCGCCAAAAGGCGTGGCAGGGTGTGCATGAGGGGCGATGGTATCGTTTATGGAAATTTCCCCACAATGAATTTGCAGGGCTAGTTGTTTCGCTTGCTGTATGTTTTGAGAGAATATGCTGGCACACAATCCATACGGGCATTCGTTTATAGTTTGAATGGCCTGACCAAGGGTTTCATACTCCATGATTCCCATAACCGGTGCAAAGGTTGCCTCCCTTGCAAAGGCCATTTTTTCATGGACTCCGGAAAGTATTACAGGGGTGAATAGGTTATCTTGAAAAATGGAATCTGCGCCGGTGCCAGGCCACTCCAACTTGGCCCCATCCCTGATGGAATCATGGATTACCTTCAAAGCCACTTCGCCTTGTGAAGGAATCACCAGTGGCTTGGGGATGGATTTTTGGGCATGGCTTTTGATGAATTCAATGAATGGTTTCACACGCTGTTTAGGAACCAATATGCGTCTGCCCGCCATGCAGGTCTGACCATGGTTGATGTTTGCAGCAAACCAGGCGGCTTTTGCTGCCAGGGGAAAGTCGGCATCATCACAAACCAAAAACGCATCATTACCCGAAAGTTCCAAAACGGATGGAATAAGCCTTTCAGCCAAGTTTTTTGCGATAATTTTTCCGGTGGATGCTCCACCCGTCATGATTAGAAAATGTATGGGTGCCTCCACCAAGGCTTTTCCCGCGGTTGCAGAAGGTTCCAAGGCTTGTAAAAGGCCGTCAGGAAATTTGCAAAGTTGAAAAATGTCCAGCAACACTTCAGCGGTTCGAACGGCATTTTCAGATGGTTTCCAAATTACCGCATTACCTGCGACAAGGGCTTGAAGAATTTGAACCCCGTTGAGAAGTATGGGGTAATTCCAAGTTCCGATAATCCCCACAATTCCCCTGGGATGGCGGTGAACAACAGTTTTTTGAAAGCTCATCCATAGAGGTGTTTCCAGCCAGCCTATTTTTCTGGGGCCAAGGATTTGATGTGATTGTTTTTCAAGGAACCTGCAGGCTTCCGCCAGTGGTAACAATTCCGCTCCAAGGGTTTCCTCGGGTCTTTTGGAAATATCATGTTGAACCGCTTCCAAAAGCCTGTCTTTTTGTTCAACGATTTGAAAACGGAATTCTTTGACATTTCGAAGTCGTTCCCGCACTGGAGTTTCCTGCCACAAACTCTGGGCCTTGCTGGCTTGCGACACCAGCTTTTCAATTTCAGCAGTGGGAAACATGGATGGATTCATATCTTTTATCTTAGTCGAAGAAGTTCAGAATTAACATTTGCGAAACAGGAATTACCAAACCATGGAACAATTGCTTGAAATGCCACCCCTTCCGTTGGCGACACAGGGTTTGGAACCTGTCCTTGGCCAGATCAAATCTATTCCCGAGGACTTCGTGGTTACGGAAATACCTGCCTACCAGCCTTCTGGCGAGGGAGAATTTTTGTACCTCTGGGTGGAGAAACGGGATCTTTCGGGGCCTTTTCTTGTGAGAGAATTGGGAAGGTTACTGGGTATTGATTCCTCGGAAATTGGGATGGCTGGTTACAAGGATCGGAAGGCGGTTACCCGACAATGGATCAGTTTGCCAAAATCTGCAGAAAAGGGTTTGGGAAGTATGGAACTCCCCGGCCTGAAGATTCTGGAAACCTCCAGGCATTCGAATAAACTTCGCCCCGGACATCTTCATGGAAACAAATTCGAGGTTTTTTTGCGGACTAACGAGGGGGAGCGACTGCAAGAAAGGGTGAAAGTCATTCTTGCCAGATTGAAAGAGCAGGGGCTTTGGAATTTTTATGGGGAGCAGCGGTTCGGAAAAAACCGGGAAACTTTACGGACGGGCCTTGATCTAATCAAAGGCAGCCGGGTCAAAGTCCCCAACTTTTTACGCAGGCTTGCAATCAGTGCCGTTCAGTCAGCCTTGTTCAATGAGGTGCTAAGGTATCGAATCCAGAATGGATTGCATCGAAAGGTAATAGCAGGGGATGTGCTCAGTCTTTTGCCTCAGGAGAAGCGTTGCCTGACTAGGGACATCCAGGAAGATCAGCAAAGGCTTGATGCGGGAGGTCTGGCAATAACCGGGCCAATCGCGGGTTGGAAAGTGTATCCCGAACCCAAAGAAGAGGCTATGAAACTCGAAGAGGCGATTTTTGCAAGGTTTTCGGTTCCTGAAAATGTCTGGAAGCAACAGGGAAAATTGGCCATGGGAAGCAGGCGGGTGTTGGTGTACTCGTGTCCAGACATTGAATTTCGCCTGGCTGAAGGTGGAATCTGGTTTTCGTTTGAGCTGGGAGCCGGCGCATACGCCACTGAATTACTCAGGGAGATTACCCAGTCAGAACTGCAGGAAGAGCAAGAATGTTAGAAGAGGCAAAATGCAAATATTGCAACAAGAATTCTGAGCCTTCCAACGGGTCACTTGTTTGTTGAAAAACTTGGTTGGATTTTCCTTGATGCGCCATGCAGAAGGTGATTCAATCGAAGTCCCAGCGAGAATTATTACCTGTCAGGAATCAAATGGCTCAAAAGACTTTCTCGATAGAAGATTGCACGGTACCTGAAAAAATACTGTTAGCCGCCCACCAGCTTGAGGAAAATGGTCAGTCACCTTTTACCGCAGAAGCTTTGATCGTGGTAGCCTGGCAGAAGTACCCGAAAACATTTGGATTGAAGGGATTTGATACCCAATATCCGGACTCCAACAAGGTGCTTGCCAGCATCATGGGGGAAAAGGGGTTGGCACGCAGGGGATGGTTATCCAAGGCCGGTCAAAAGCTTTACACGCTTACCAAGGATGGCCATGTGGTGGTAAAGCGTATCCTCAAAGGTGAGGACCGTCCCGCCTCCAAGCAATCGAATGTGCGTGTGAACAAGGAGGTGGATAAAAACCTTCTTGCCATCATGGACTGTGTTGCCATGGAAAAAATCACCGGTGGTCTGAAGCAGGAAGTAACCTTCACCGAGGCTTGCAAGTTTTGGGGAGTGGTCGATGGCATGAACTCGGCCCAGATAGACCATCGTCTTGCTTCTGTTCGCAAGACCATTGATCATTTGGATCGTCAGATTGGCCTTGGTACCGCGGTGCTTAGTTCCGGCCAAAGTATTTCACAGAATGATGTCAGCAAGGCTGTGGAGGCTTTCAAGTACCTCGAGGAGAGGTTTGCAAGACACTTGAATCTTTTGCGTGCCAGGACGGCCAAAGTTTGATTTTCAGGCAGTCTTTTTCAAGGGCTCCGGTTTTTTGCCGGGGCCCTTTGTCTTTTTAGGACCACTAGAATTTTCAAAACGGATCATGGAACTGGTCACATAATCCTCGTTGATTTCAAAAGCGGTCCAACTGCGCCCCAACTTCTCGGCCATGGAACCTGTTACATTGCTGCCGGAAAATGGATCCAGGACCGTCTGCCCCTCGCTGGTAAGAAATTTGATGAAAAATTCCGGTAACGGATCTGGGAACCGGGCGGGATGGATTATCAGACCTTGCTTTTTGCATTCTTGAATGTATCCATCTGCGCTCTTGCAGTTCGGTATCGATAAAAGGTTCGGAGGTATGGCGCCTCCGTTATCCTTTTGAAAGTGCGGTCCGATTTCATGTTGTGATGGTCGCATGGCTGTTTGATAGCCATCGCGCAATAGCCGCTTCATCGAATTACTGTAAGGTTTTAAAACTCTTCTATTGTCAGCCTGGGGTTCCTCGGATTTGGATAACCACCAGACCATGTTCACAGCATCTTTCACCCGGGTACGCCTGATGGTGACCCACTCTGCCGGGGTTGGAAGTTTGCTGGGGTTGTACCAGTAGAATTCCTGAGCCAAGTGGAACTTTTTGCACAATTGCAGGATCAACTCGTATTGGAATAGCGACTTGGTTCCCTTCTTGGGGTTCCATGCCCCGGCCAAATCCATCACAAAAGATCCATCACTCTTTAAGATGCGGTGTATTTCCCATGCGAACGGTAGAAACCATTCGACATAATTGCTGGCATCCACATTCCCGTAGGCTTTTTTGCGCCGCAAGGCAAAGGGTGGAGAGGTTACAACCAGTGAAACCGAGTTACTGGGAACCTTGCCCAATAGCTCCAAGGCATCTCCCAAGTAACACTTCCCCAGGGAAGTTTCGTAATAAGGTTGTACCCTGCGAGGAAACATTCTGGCCTCTTGCCTATTTTTCCCAAGGCCCCTGATTGCGTATGGTTGCAGGGAATCTACCCCGGGAGGTTCGCAGGTATAGCTTCCTTTCAAGAAGTGTCCAGAGGA
>JBEGQX010000278.1:0-13500 GCA_041180805.1 Planctomycetota bacterium | reverse complement strand
ACAGCTTCCTGGATTTAAACGCGGGAGATCTGGTGGTTCATGTTAGCCATGGCATAGCCCGATTTCTTGGAATGGAATTGCTGGAAAAGCGCAAGGGGTTGGAGCAGGCCTCTGAAAAGGTTCCTTACACCACGGTGGAAGAGCATTTAATTCTCGAGTTTCGAGACAAGGTAAAAGTCTTTGTGCCAGTCTCAAAAATTGACTTGGTACAAAAATATGTTGGAGGCTCGCGACAGGATCCAGAGCTTTCCAAGTTTGGCGGCACAGGCTGGAACAATCGCAAGAAAAAAGTCGAGGCTGCGGTACTGGATCTGGCGTGTGAGATGATTCAGGTGCAAGCCATGCGTGAATCCCAACCAGGGAACGCATTCCCCAAAGATTCAGATTGGCAAAGGGAATTTGAGGCGGCTTTCCCCTATCAAGAGACTCCGGATCAACTGGTTTCGTTATCGGAAATAAAGTCCGATATGGAACGCCCCAAACCCATGGATCGCCTGATCTGCGGTGATGTTGGTTATGGAAAAACCGAACTTGCAATCCGGGCAGCCTTTAAATCCATAGATAATGGCAAACAGGTGGCTGTTCTTGTTCCCACCACGGTGCTTGCTGAACAACATTTGCGTACCTTTTCCCAGCGGATGAAAGGATACCCTTTTGTTGTCGAGTGCTTGAACCGATTTCGCACGGGCTCCGAGGCAAAAAACATTATCGAGCGGCTTAAAGCCGGTGGTGTCGATGTGGTTATTGGCACGCACCGGATTCTTAGCGAAGATGTTCAGTTCAAGGATCTTGGCTTGGTTATTATTGATGAAGAGCAGCGATTTGGAGTGGAACATAAGGAAAAGCTTAAAAAACTTCGAGAAAAAGTGGATATCCTGACGATGACAGCCACGCCCATCCCCAGGACTTTACATTTATCGCTGCTGGGGATCAGGGATATCAGCAATCTTGAAACACCTCCGGTGGACCGCCATGCGGTTGAAACCCGGATTGTTCGTTGGGAACCTGAATTGGTTCGTCATGCGATAATTCGCGAGTTGAACCGGGAGGGGCAGATATATTTTGTGCATAACCGTGTACACGATATTCAGAAAGTGGCGGATAAGCTAAAGTCACTGGTGCCAGAAGCCACTTTTGCGATTGCCCATGGGCAGATGAAAGAATCGGAATTGGAGGAACAAATGCTCAATTTCCTCCAGAAAAGGGCGGATGTTCTTATTGCAACCACCATCATTGAGAGTGGTTTGGATATTCCGAATGCGAACACCATATTTATTGATGAGGCTGATATTTACGGTTTGGCAGACATGCACCAGCTTAGGGGTCGTGTTGGCAGGCAAAAACGGCGTGCTTATGCTTATATGCTGCTTCCAACAGACAGGGTTTTAAGTCCTGATTCAGCAAGGCGTTTAAAAGCTATTGAGGAATACAACGAGTTGGGTGCTGGTTTTAAGATCGCATTAAGGGATCTCGAAATCCGCGGAGCAGGGAATATTCTGGGTACCCAGCAAAGCGGACATATTTCAGCAGTCGGATATGAAATGTATTGTCAACTGCTGGAAAATGCGGTTCGTCAGATGAAAAACCAACCTTTGCGAACTCCACTGGAAGTTCACATTGATCTGGATTGGCCCGCATATCTGCCAAGGGATTATGTTCCAGGGCAAAAGCAAAGGGTCGAGGTGTATCGCAGGCTTGCTCGTGTCAGGCAGATTGAAAAATTAGAAGATTTCCGAACTGAATTAAGGGAAAGGTTTGGAAAACTACCTGAGGTCGCTGAATGGTTGATTCGCCTGGCGGAAATCCGCATACTTGCCGCAAAGTGGCAAATTATTCAAGTGCACATAGAACGACCGCCGCCGGGTGTTTCCGGGCCGATTGATGCGGTGTTTACTTACAGAAATAACAAAAGAGCCAATTCCCTTGCAAATAAAAGCAATGGAAGAATGAAGGTGGTCGACCAGGAGTGTATTTATTGCCGGCTGAAATCTGGCGAGGACAAACCTGTGAAGCTTTACAAATTGCTCCAGAGTTTATTGCAACAGCACCAGCCTGCTTCCTAATCCCTGTTTTCTCCGGACTTGCACCTCGCTAGAATCTTTTCGAACAGGTCCCTGATATTTTTTTGATGGCCGGTCAGTTTTTCTTGAAAGTCTGTCAATTCGTAACCCAATCTTCTGGCAAGTCTTTGCAAGTCTTCCTGTTTCTCGGGAATCGAGTCGGTGGCCAGGTTGTGAACAATACGGATTCTACTTTGTAGTCGCATCAGAAAATCGTAACCGTTGGTAAGTGCCTCGTGCTCGGACTTGGTTAGAAAACCATATTCCAGCAGACTATCCAGAGAGGCCCAGATGTTGGATTTGCGGATCCCTGGAAAATACTCTCCATGCTTTAGTTGGAGAACCTCAACAATGAATTCAACATCCGCCATGCCCCCTGGGCCCCTTTTAAGATCCTTGCGATTTCTGCTGGCCTCCATTTTTTCCCGCATGGATTTGGCGTCATCCACCATCGATGGTTGCCAGCCTTGCTGATAAACCGCATGCTGGATTGCAAGGTATACCCGCCTTTGAAATTCCAAGTCTCCAAAGATCAGGCGCGACCTGTTTAGCATTAACCTTTCCCAAAATTGAGACTGATTATTGTCGGCATAGTATTTGTCAAATTCTTCAAGGGATATCACCAGGCTGCCAGAGGATCCAGCCGGGCGCAGTCTCAGGTCTACCTCGTATAGTTTTCCAAGCGGACCATGATGGCTTAATCTTTTAACAATCCTTTGGGTCAACTTGGTAAAGAAGGAGGAATTATCCGGAAACGTATCTTCGGATTCCTTTCCGTTTAAGGTTGGCCTGCCTTCTGCCTCGTATAGCAAAACCAAATCCAAGTCACTGTGATAATTTAATTCTCTGCCTCCCAGTTTTCCCAATGCAACCAGGGTGAATCTGCATACGGTGTCTTTACCGGAAATCATGGGAACGCCATGGGTTTTTTGCAGGCGGTCGTATTCCAGTTTGACAACAATAACCAAAATAGCCTGGGCCAAGTCACTAAGTGAACCAAGAGTGGCCCGGATGCTCTGCTTTCCAAGAATATCCTGGACACCAATTCTTAAAAGTTCTTTATCTTGAAAGCTGTGGATGATGGGGTCCAGATCTTCCGCGTTCCGGCAAAGGTCGGAAAGTTCCTGTTGAAGTTCGTTTAATTTTCCCGGCAGATCAAGAACCAGTGAATCCAAAAGGTCATCGATCATTCCAGGATTATTAATGAGAATTTCCGAAAGAAACTGACTGTAAGCGCATATTTCCACATAAAGCTTCAGGCTTGGTGGATTAAAGCTGAAAAGCTCCCAAAGCACAGTTTTGGCACCCAGCGAGGCCGTAACTTTTTCAAGGTTCAAAAGTGCCATGTCCGGGTCAGGTGTTTGAGCCACGGATCTTAGTAAAGCCGGGGCGATAGAGGCTAGAAAATGCCTGCACCGTCTGGCGGAAAGAAACGGAACCGATTCCTGTGCCAGTTGCATAAGGTTCTGATAAGCCGCCTGGATATCCCTGAACTGGTACTTGCCCAGAACATTCCTGATGGATTCCTGGTCTGGATTTGGGTCCAGAACCAAATCGGATTCCGGGGCGGATTCTTCCTCATTAAGAAATGTTTGGTGCAGCAAATGTTCCAAAATTCGGTGCGTCAATGAGGTTCTGGAATGAAAATCCTCCAGAAATTGATCTTTGGGCGAACTTTCTGGTTGGGGATAATAACCAAGCCGCATCGCCAGTTTATTTAGTTCCTCTGATTGGTCGGGCAATTTATGAGTTTGAAGATCAAATAACACCTGCAACCTATGTTCGATCTTGCGAAGAAACCTGTATGCATCCTCAAGAACCCTGTATTCCTGGTCTGTTAAACAACCTTTTCTTTCCAAAGCCTGCATTCCCAGCAGGGTATTTCTTTGGCGTACCTCGGGTAGATCTCCCCCGTTTAACAGTTGCAGAAATTGGATGGTAAACTCAATGTCCCGAATGCCCCCACGCCCGGTTTTTACCTCCTTGTTTTCCAAACCCTGTCTGGATGTGTTTTGCTCTATTCGCTTTTTCAATGCCTTGATTTCATTGATCTCTGAAAATGAAAGGTACATCCGGTAAACGAATGGGGTGATTGCAAGTTCAAAATCCTTGCCAAGTTTCCGGCATCCGGCAACAGTCCTGGCCTTGATAAGGGCTTGTCTTTCAAAAGTTCTGCCCATGGAATCATAATACGAAATGGTGGAATCCATGGATCTTGCAAGGGGTCCACGCTGCCCCTCGGGCCTCAGCCTGAGGTCAACCCGATAACAGGTTCCCCGATCCGTGTGAGAGGAAAGTAGCCTGACCACTTCGGCAGCAAGCCTAGAGAAAAACTCCGAGTTTTCCATGGTTGAGGAACGATGGCCTTGGGTACTTCCTTCCTCATCATAAATAAACATGAGATCAATGTCGCTGGAGTAGTTTAATTCATTACCACCAAGTTTTCCAAAAGCCACAACTGCGCAACTTGCAGGCGTTCCTTTGGATGTAATTGGGATTCCAAACCGTTTCTCCAGCGTTGTTCTGGCCTGACTTAATGCCACCTCCAACGCAGCCTCGGCTACCAGCGATATATCCTGGGTTACTTCCTCAAGAGGTCTGTTACGTAAAATGTCATTTCCACCGATCCTTAGCGTTTGTTTTTGCTTGTACTTTCTAAGGGCTTTCAAGGCCGCAGCGTCATCTTGTGCTTTGCCAATTTCCCCGGAAAGTATGGAAACCAGTTCTGCCCTGTCCGGTGTCTGCCGTAGGGGCAACCCCAACATTTCCATGGTGTCTGGGTAACTGATAATAAGATCGCTAAACGACTGGCTTACACCAAAGATAAGTAGGAGGTCTTTTAAAACTAATCCTTCCCTGGAAAGTAGTAATCCCAGAAATGGCTTCGCTGATGTTTGTGAAAACAATCTTTCCAAGTTATTTAATGCCCTGTCAGGATCTGGAATCTCCGGAAGATATTGGAAAAGAATTTGTTCCAGGGATTTGAAAGATTCAGGATCGAGATGGGCTTGTATCAGCGAAATGTTTCTAAGGGCATTATCCCGGTCGATGATGCAATTGCTGGAAATCCAATCAAAGGTGTTGGATTCCAGGTTGCTCATGAATTTTCACCTGTTGTTAACCAAGTACTTCAAGAGATATCCTGCCCGGAGACTGGGTGGTCGTAGGCGTGTCACATGAGGTGGTTACTTCACCGGTTGGCAAATTGTTTTCTGTTGTCAAAACTTTTCCAAACAATGTGAAAGCCGTGGCATCCTCGATTTTCAAACGAACCAAATTGCCTGTTAGCCTGGGATTACCATCGAAAACGGTGATATGATCCGTCATGGTTCTGCCGGTTAACTGACGTGGACCTTCGGAATCCTGTTTCATGCCGGTCTTGCTGGGGCCTTCCACCAAAACTTCCACTTCTTCCCCTATCTTGGCACGATGATCCAGCAGGCTGTTGGCATTTTGAATCGCAAGGAGATCATTATTGCGTCTTTTCTTGGTTTCCTCATCAATATCGTCTTCAAAAAGTTCATCCGCTTTTGTGCCAGGCCTGGTGCTGTACTTGAAAATGAAACTGTTTTTGAATTTACTCTTTTCCACGAGTTCACAGGTTTTCTGGAAAGAGGCATCCGTTTCGCCGCAGAACCCGACAATAAAGTCGCTGCTGATTGCAACCCCGGGAACTTTTTCCCGGCACCGGGCTAGCATATCGGCATAATATTCCACCGTGTAATTTCTTTTCATGCGCTTTAAAACATCATTGCAACCAGATTGGGCCGGCACATGAAGATATTTGCAAACCTTGGGTAACTCGCGAACCGCATCCAGAAGTTCGTCATCCATATCCTTGGGGTAATTGGTGACAAACTTGATCCGGTCTATTCCCGATGTGTCATGAATCAGCCCCAGCAGGCCTCCAAGCGAAATGGATCTTCCATCGCCATATTGGAAATGATAACTGTTCACAGTCTGCCCAATCAGGGTGATCTCCTTGCAACCCTGCTGAGCAAGTTGCTGGACCTCGGCAAGGATATGGTCAGGTGCCCTGCTTTGTTCCGGGCCCCGTGTGCTGGGCACAATACAGTAAGTACAAAACTTATCACATCCAAAAGCCACTCTCACGAACGCCTGAAAACTTGTGGGTCTTAATGAGGATTCCCTCGATGGATCGTAGCTTTCAAAGCTGCGTTCGACTTCCGTTTTGGATGCATCCTTTCGGCCAAGACTTAAGGCAAGTTGTGGCCTGCCACTGTTGCGCGCTTCATCGATTAACTGGTTGATTCGACCCAGTTGCCCTGTGCCACAAACAACATCCACATGCGGCGCCCTGCGAAGAATGAGTTCCTGGTCTTTTTGAGCCATACAGCCCAAGACCCCAAGAACCTTGTGAGGGTTTTCCTGCATATGAATCTTAAGTCTGCCCAAGGCGCTGTAAATTTTGTCTTCCGCGTGTTGCCTTACGCTGCATGTGTTAAAAAGAATAACATCAGCTTCGGTGGCTTCCGTGGTTATCTGGTAGCCATCCTTTTTCAAGGCGCCAAAAACCAATTCACTGTCCAGAACATTCATCTGGCAGCCAACTGTTTCAAGATAAAGTTTCTTTGCCATCCTTTTCACACCATGGATTTATTGTTGGTTCCTTGAAATATTATTTTACGAAAGATTCGGGCAGGAATTAAGGCTTACCCAGGAAGTCGCCTTCCTGTGGGCGGCGGCCACGCAGGAAATCCAAGGCATTCATGCGATTTTTGCCTGCTGGTTGCACCTCGGTTAGATCCACGGTTTCCCCATTTCCAACGGCAATTACCATGGTTTGGGCGTCTTTGGCAGGCATCAAAACCGAACCAGGGGTCAGGTTGGTGGAGGCTTTTCCAATTTTTGCGTTATAAACAACAAGGCGCAGGGGAGGAGTTCCCTCGCGCTTCCAGTGTGTATAAGCGGTTGGCCATGGATGCATGGCCCTAATCTGACAGCAAACTTCACGGGCGCTTTTGGTCCAGTCTACATCACCATTTTCTTTTTTAAGTTTTGGCGCCTTCGAAACCTTGGAATGATCCTGGGGAATGCCGGTAAGCGGGCCTTTTTCCAGATTTTTAATAACTTCAACCGCAAGACTTGCCCCAATGGGTGCAAGACGTGCCTCTAATTCACCAGCGGTCTCGTATTCATCGATGGGAACTTTTTGAACTGCAAGAAGATCACCACCATCCAATAGTGGTGTCATACGCAGTATGGATACGCCGGTTTCCGTGTCTCCCGAGGCGATTGCCCATTGCACTGGAGCTGCCCCACGAAATCTTGGAAGCAGTGAAGCGTGCACATTGATGCCGCCCAAGGTTGGAATTTCAAGAACTTCCCGGGAGAGAATCTGCCCATAAGCGGCAACCACCAGCAGTTCAGGATTCCAGGCTTTTAGCAGCGAAATGCCTTCCGGTGAATTGATGCTCTGGGGGGATTGCGCTGGGATTTTGTTTTTAAAGGCAATTTGCGCCATACCCATGCCAGCAAGTCGTGTGGATGCTTTTTCCTTGCCAATTGTTTTTTCCGGCTGAGTCACAAGGCCAACAACATTGCAACCTGAATCCACCAACTTTTGAAATGTTGGTTCCGCGAATGTGCCTGTTCCCATCATAACAATACGCATGGGAATTATTTCTCGCTCATAAGGGAATCAAGCAAAGCCTTGATTTCGATATCTGGGGGCAGCTCGCCTCGTTGTTGCATCTTTTTGAACTCTTCCTCGAGTTCTTTCAGTGCCCCACGAGCAGCCATTTTTCCAATCACTCCAAGTTTGTCAATGAAAAGAACTCCGTTAAGGTGATCAATTTCATGCTGCCAAGCCCTGGATGCCAGATCGGAGGCAACCACTTCCACTTCCTGGCCTTCCAGGTTGTAGGCCTTTATTTTTACTGTTTTTGCCCTGCGAACTTTTTGAAACAAGCCTGGAAAGCTAAGGCAGCCTTCTTCACCTTCCATGATGCCTTTTCTCTCCACCAGTGTGGGGTTGATGAAGACTTGTTCCTTGTCTTTCTGGTTGGCATCTCCGCTGATGTTCATGACTAGGAATTGGAAAGGCAAAGCCACCTGGGTTGCGGCCAATCCAAGGCCTTTTGCCTCATACATTAGATCAAACATCTCACCGATTTGCAGGCGTACCTGCTTGTCGATGGAAGTCAACTGCTTAGCCTGGCAGCGTAGTGCCGGGTGCGGATATTGAACGATCTTCATCTTGAATGAGTTCCCTTAAAAGCTTTTACCTCTTTCCTTATTATAAGGAAACGAAACACGATTACGAAAGTCAGGGGCTTAAAGAGAACGCTTGCCAACTTCATTTAGCTTAATCAATGCATCAAAGGTGGCATATTTGTAAATTTCACTAATCGTTGGATAATTGAAGCAGGTGTTGATGAAAAGGTTGGTGTCTGCCTGATTAAGCATGGCAACCTGACCAATATGAACCAGTTCCGTTGCGCCTTCACCGATGATATGAACCCCCAGGAGCTTCCTGTTTTCTGCATGGTAAAGTAGTTTCAGGAAGCCTTCGGTATCCCCTATGATCTGCCCCCTGGCGTTGTTGGCATAACTTGCCCTTCCTACCACATAAGGTATTTTATTTTCAATAAGTGCTTCCTCGGTTTCACCCACCATGGAACATTCGGGAATTGTGTAAAGGCCACTGGGTAGCAGTGTGGCGAAATGGCGCCTGGCTCCAACCTGAAAGGCGTTGTAGATGGCTAGCCTGGCCTGTTCCATGGCAGTGGAGGCTAGTGCAGGGTTTCCAATAACATCCCCTGCCGCATAAATGCTTGGCACTTTGGATTGAAAATCCTGGTCAACCACAATGTGCCCGCGCGAAGTGGTTTCGACACCGATCTTTTCCAAGCCCAAACTGCTTGTCTGCCCGGATCTTCCCGAGGAAACAAGAACAGCATTGGTCTTGATCGAAGTTCCAGATTCCAGATGCAACTCCACATGTTCGCCGCATTCCACCTGGGTGATGGAATCTGCCATGAAAAACTTCACCCCAGCGGATTCCATTCTGGCTTGGAGAGTGGTGGATATTTCATTATCCATGCCACCCACAATGTGGTTTCTCTTTTCCACCACATGGACTTGAACCCCCAGTGCGGCAAACATACAGGCATATTCACAGCCGATCACACCACCACCAACCACAACCATGCTGGCAGGAATTTCATCCAGAGTAAGAATGGTATCCGAGTCGAAAATCCTGGGGTCGTGAAAGGGGAAGTTCTTTGGACGGAAAGGGTAGGAGCCCGTGGCGATCAGGAATTTTTCAGCGGTTAACCGGATTTCAGGACAGCGTTCAGGCTGAACAGAAATGGTCTGGGTGTCCACAAAAGATGCCAGGCCGCGATAAATGGTAACATTGTGTTTTATCATGTTTTCGCGAATGCGCTGGCGCTCCTGGTCCTTCACGAAGCGCTCATGTGCCATGAAATCGCTAACATGGACATTCTTTTTCAGATCTAGCTGTGCACCATAAATCTTGCGTTGGTTGAACCCGGAAAGATAAAGTGCGGATTCCCGCAGGGTTTTGGACGGCAGCGTTCCCGTGTTCGCGGCGGCGCCACCCAGAAAGTTCTCTTTTTCCACCATGGCGACTTTTTTGCCAAAATAGGCTGCCGCTGCAGCTCCTTTTTCGCCAGCAGGTCCGGAGCCAATCACTATCAGGTCGTAATTTTCAGGAATCATGATCTTCCTTGAGGGAAATTCAGGAATACATTTGTTCCACAGTTTGGATAAGTTCCACGCCACTCATCCGGTGAGCCGCATCATGTGGACATGCGTAAACGCAAGATGGCTGACCATCGACAGATTCACAAAGGTCGCACATGGTTGCCTTCTGTTGCACCACGGCAATTTTCTTGCCAGGGTTCTCAGGGTCGGCAACCTTCTCGCCCGTTTCAAAAGGTTGCATGTTGATGTTGCCATAAGGGCAATTCTGGGCGCATTTTCCACAACCAATGCACCAATCTTCTATGGTCATTTCTCTTTTGCGGCCACGATGGATGGCGTCCACCGGGCAACCCACCATACAGTAGGGATCCAGGCAGGATCTGCAGGAACTTGCCACCAAATAGTTTTCAAATCGAAGACCTTCACGGACAAGTCGTGTAACACCTTCGTGAGTGTCGGAGCATGCCTTAGTGCACTCATCACAACGGGTGCATTTAGTCAGGTCAAGCACCAGCAAACTTCTTGCTTCCATCAAACCCTGCTTGAGGAAGTCCCCCAAGGGAAGATTCTGAGACTTTGCTTTTTGTCTTTCGGTGTCCGCAAGCCTTTCTTGGGCTATTGCCACCATGTTTGCCCTGATTTTTGGGAAATTTGCGATGATTTCCTTGAAATTGTCCCCATTAATGCTGACCAAATCGACATGGTCCAGGGCGGTGGCGGTGGCAATACGGGTGTTGGAAAGCCCTTTGCCAGCCATTTCCGCAAGATGTCCCATCAGGCCTATTTCACCCACAACCCCGCCAGGGCCGGTATAGTTCAGGATGTGCTCACCTCCGGGTTGACGGAGTGAGATTTTGACAAAACCGACTCTAACCAGATAGAAATTATCCGCAAGGTCTCCCTGTCGGAATATCGTGTCACCCGGATTAAGGCGCACAAGTCTGGCCTTGTCTTTGATCATGTTTACAAATTGATCAAATTCATCCTTGTTGTCGAACTGGTCGGCAAACAGGGGGATGCTTCGCAGATGCGAGTTAATCGATCTCTTGCGGTAGACATTCTCAAGTATTTCTTTGGAACGCTTGCTGCGCTGAAGCACATAAAGCACATTTCGGCTGATTTCCAGGAGAGTCACCTCGGTTTTTGCCCGCACTGTGGCGCTTCGAGGGTAATTATTCATGCAGGTCATTTCGCCAAATATCACATCATCTGGGGTGAGTTCCGCTATTGGATTTGATGTGTTGAGGGAAACAGGGGCATCTATGCTGATAAATCGGGTCTGACCTTTTTCTTTCGTTTTAGCAGTGCCCAGGTTCATGGTGAATTTCTTGACCAAGCCCAGGAATCCACCTGTGCCCTTGTTTTCGATATGCTTCAGAGGTGCCTGCAGCGAAACTTCCAGTTTGCCATTTTCGATAATGAATGCCGTGTTTCCGGAGTCACCCTCTCTGCAAATGATTTCGCCCGGCTTGAACTTTCTTCTGACAACGGATCCCTTGTTCCATTCCATGAATGGTCTGCTTACGCCATCGAACAATTCATGCTTGAACACATCATCCAGCGAAACCGTTTGAGCGCCAGGTTGTTTGGAAAGATCGGATTGGACAAGTTTTCGGTTTGTAAGCGCGCCGGTTGGGCAGGAAACCATGCATTCTCCACAGGAAACACAGGAGGAGTTTCCCATGGGGTCATTCAGGTCAAAGGCTATTCTCGCCTTGAAACCCTTGTTCATACGGCCAATCACGTGATTGTTGCGAATTTCACCACAGGCCCTTACGCAACGGTCGCAGAGGATGCATGCATTGTGATCCACTGCAATGACCACGGAAGATTCATCGTGACCACGATCGGCGACAGACTTTGGAAACCGGGATTCGGTTGGATTTAATCCCAAGGTCCTGGCGATTTGACGAAGCTCGTTTTCACCATATTCACGGTTGACAGAACGCGGCACTTGATTGTCGGTAATCAGAAGTTCCGTAAGAACGCTCACCGCTTTTTTCACCTTGGGGCTGCCAGCAGCGGTTTCCACCTTCATGCCATCTTCCACCGGTTTGTGGCAAGCCGCCACCAGGGTGCGAGAGCCAACATCCACCGCGCAGAATCTGCATACTGCCACAGGTGTCATGTGGTCACGGTGGCATAGCACAGGGATGGAGACACCCGCTTTTTGGGCAGCATCATAGATCGTGGTCAGGCGTGGTTTGGATTCCCCGCTTATGGGATCTTTTTGCAAGGTTGCCCGGGCTATCTCGACTTGTTTTCCATCGATGGTCAGTTTTACCGGCGGTGCTTTTAACAAGTCGGCTGCGGATTTTTCTAACTCCACAACCTGGCCATCCAGAACGACCGGGACTATTTCTTCTGCGATATTCATGACAGTTTCTCCCGGCTCACTCGGGAATCATTTGCCGAGGTTCCCTCGAGATGTTTTGAAACATCCTTGGGAAAGAATTTTATGACACTGGTGATGGGGTTGGAAGCAACCTGGCCCAGGCCACAAATGGAGGTTAATCCCATGGTTTCTCCCAGATCGGAGATAAGTTCCAGTTCCTTGCGAGAGGACTTTCCGTGCATCAGATCTGTGATCATATCTACCAGCTTTTGGGAACCGGTCCTGCAGGGGACGCACTTGCCGCAAGATTCATTCCGGTAAAAAGAAACACAGTTAAGCGCGTTGTCAACCATGTCGCGGCGGTCATCATAGACTATGAAAGCCGCCCCCAGCATACCCCCCATTAGTGCAAGGGTATCAAGATCCAGCGCAAGAGTTAGAACATCGAAAAACGCCTCTCCGGATGGGGCTTTTTGCTGGACAAATTTTTGTGGCAGCATTTCAACGGGGATTTGTGCTGGTAAAAAACCGCCTGATGGTCCGGAAGTTGCTATGGCTTTCAGGCTTCTTCCCGGTTCCAAGCCACCGGCTGTTTCAAAGATTAATTCTTTTACCGTCTGACCAAAAGGAACTTCATATACCCCGGGTTTCACCACATCCCCACTAATGGACACAAGTCGCATTCCGCGGGCGCCCCGAATCCCCATATCACGATACCACTCACCGCCTTGGGTGAATATTCCCGGGGTCCAAGCCAGGGTTTCCACATTGTTGATGACTGTGGGTTTCCCGAACAGTCCTTGGAAAACTGAAAATGGAGGTTTGTTTCTGGGTTCCCCCCGGCGATCTTCAATGGCTTCCATAAGGGCAGTTTCTTCACCCTGGACATAGCCACCCGGACTAACGTAAATTTCAAGATGGAAGTCTTTGCCTGTTCCAAGAATATTTTTGCCAACAAGGTTGGCCTTTTGGGCCTTTGCCAGCTCTTTTTCCAACTGATGAAGTTCTTCAATATATTCGTGCCTGATGTAGAGATATCCCTTTTCTGCACCGGAAACAAATGCGGCTAAAATCATTCCTTCAATCACAAGCCAGGGGGCCCGACGGAGAATTTCGCGATCCTTGAAAGTCCCGGGTTCGCTTTCGTCGGCATTGCAAATGACATATTTTGTTTTGGATGGGGTTGATCGGACTGCGGACCATTTTTTAAAGGTTGGAAATCCAGCACCACCCATTCCACGCAGGTTGGATATTTCCAACCTTTTCAGCAATTCATCTGCTGGCTGGCCTTCCTGAACGTATTTTTTCAATGCCCCGTAGGTTTCGCCATTCCCATAAATGTTTATCTTGAACGGAAGAGGGGAATTTTCCAACTCCATCCCATGGAAGGGTTCATTAGCGGCGGCTTTTCGG
>JBEGQX010000277.1:0-6596 GCA_041180805.1 Planctomycetota bacterium | reverse complement strand
TTTTCAAAAAGTTTAGTCAGGCTACGGGAACCTATCTTGCAACTGGAAAATATGATCTTCCCGTTTCTAATCGTATTTCAGCCTATCTTTGCCCCAGCCAAACTGGTGACGGAGAAAAAATGATTTTAACGCCAACACCCCCTCACAATGTGAATTTGCCCGAAGTTATCAACAATCAACCACCATACACGACCCATTACTATGGCATTTATGGCCCCGCAGGCACTAACCCGGTTACAAATGCCGCTTACATTTATGAAGTCAATGACCCAACCCATGGAAGAATGGGTCGCCAGGGTATGTTTCAAAGAACCGATGCTGTTAAACTTGCGAATATTATCGATGGCACCTCAAATACATTGATGATCGGTGAAATGTCCTGGGTGAATAACACGGCAGGGACCCGTTTTCGAGGCTGGGCCAGAGGATGTGACCCTGCGGCTAACACACCTGTTTGTGCAGGCACAAAAACTGTGGCCAATGCCATCAATGCATACTCCAATGTGCTTTTCAATGAGATGCCTTTTGGTAGTTCTCATACTGGCGGGGCAAATTTTGCCTTGGGTGATGCCTCGGTGCGATTTCTTTCCGAAAAGATAAACATTAATGCCTATCGTGCCGCCGCCAGCGCTAATGGTGGTGAAACCCTGCCTTTGGATTAAACCAATCATGAAAAAGATAGTTACTTTCGCAAGTGTTGCGGCACTGATGTGGACCATCGGTTGTTCCTCGGAAATCCCCACATTCCCCGTCGAGGGTACAGTCACTTTCAATGGAAAGTCCCTACCCAAGGGAGAAATTTATTTCGACCCGGATGCCAGCCTGAAAGGTCCGCAAGGCCGGGCCATCATCAACGATGGGAAATTTTCCACCAAGGATCAAAAGTCAGGGGTGGTTCCTGGAAAGTACCATGTTCGCATTCATGGGTTTGATGGTAAACCAGCTCAAGAAGCCCCTTATGGTAGAGCCATTTTCCCCACCTACGAAACCATTATGGAACTTCAGGAAGGTAAGTCCTTAACCATTGAAGTTCCAAACAAGTAGACCTTAAAACCGCTACCTCTCACCCATCTGAACTTTAAAATCCAAAAGTTGAGAAATTTGGATCAACTTTGACGATTGGCCAGACTTCTTCCTGTCGATCCTTTCCCTAACGATCTTTTGATTTATTTGGGAAAGGCTGACTCTCCATGATTCTGCTTCGCGCCTGCGCCTTTGTTTTGCTGGTAGCGCTGGCATCACCCTTGTTTGCACTGAAAATTCCCAGGCCTTTCGTGTACAACCGGGCTACCAGGAACCTGGCAGGCACCGTGGTGGATTACACCCACAACAACCGCCACGATAACCGTATCTGGAGTGAATCGCTTTGCGAAAAGCGTGATCTGTATGTGTACCTTCCGCCGGGGTATGACAAGAACAAATCCTACCCGTTATTCATCTGGATGCATGGTTTCACCCAGGATGAAAACACCTTTTTGGATTATGTGGTCAAGCGCTTCGATTGCGCGATCTCGCAGGGTGTGATTCCCCCCATGATTGTGATTGCCCCGGATGGCAGCATTGGGAAAAATTGGAAGATCGTTCCTCCGGGCAGTTTCTTCATTAACAGCAAGGCAGGCAAATTTGAGGACTACCTTATGAAGGATGTCCTTGGGTTTGTCACCCAGAATTACATGATCAGTCCGCACCGCAGGGATCATGGCCTGGGGGGAACCTCCATGGGTGGGGCGGCGGCTTACCACCTTGGCATGAAGCACCAGCAATTTTTCAAAAATATTGCAGGTATCTATCCTCCGTTGAACATTCGTTACCAGGATAAGCATGGAAGGTTCATGGGTAACTACGATCCCAGGTTTCGGGAGCTTCGCGATGATTTCTCCAGAGGTTCCATGACGGTGGGAAGATTTTTCGGCATTATCTACATCAAAGTGGATCATGTGCTGGGCGAACTTTTTGATTACCGCTCGCCGGATGTCATCAAAGAGATTGCCGCCATGAACCCCATCGAGATGATTGATTACTACAAGGTGGATAAGGCGGATCTTTCCTTCTTCCTGGCGTATGGTGGGAAAGACCAGTTTAACCTGGATGCCCAGGCGGAAAGTTTTCTGGACAGGGCGCGAGAAAAGAACCTGGATATCACGGTGCGGTACGACCCAAAGGGCAGGCACGATACTCCAACCGCCATAAGGTTTTTGCCGGAACTGTTGGAATGGCTGGGCGGGCAAATGTCTGATAAGGCCGAAGAGAAATAAAAAAGCCCGCACTGACAATCAAGCCGGTGCGGGCCATGTGAGTCACAGACCGTTTAGGCCTTGTACTCCAGCTTGGGGTTCACATACTTGCCCGGCATGGGGAATGGGTATTTGCCATCCTTGCCTGCAAGCACAGGTGCGGGGCCATCCATGGAAAGCTTGTCAATGTTGCCAGCCAGGTCATGTGGGTGGTTAAGCATTTCATCATAGGTGATGATCTTGCCGGTATGGCATGCCATGCGGCCCATGGCGGTAACCAGGCTTGCTTCCGCGCCACGACGGCATTCGTTATGCTTCTTGTCCTGGCGGATAGCCTCGATAAGGCGATCCCACTCCAACTGGTAGGGGTTGATATCCTCGCCCTTGTACTCCCAGTTTTGTTCGGAACGCACCATGTTTTGGCCCTTGTACTGCTTGGCGTTGGCGGGCCAGTGTCCGCGGGCCGAGATGACCGCGGAACCCTTGGTGCCATGGGCATAACTGGCGAATTCCTGATCGCAGCCGGGCATGTAGCGCCCTTCCACCATCAGGGTGGTGCCATCGGCAAAGGTGAACTCGGTGGAGTAGGAATCAAAGTTCTGGTCGACATAATCTTCGCGATAATGCCTGCCGCCGTAACCCTTGGCCTTCACCGGCCAGGCGTCCTTCATCCAGCAGCTTTCATCAATGTTGTGAATAAGGAAGTCTGAATAAGCGCCACCGCTTGCCCACAAGAAACCATGGAAGTTGCGGATCTGGAATTCCACTTCGTTCATCTTTTCGGGGCGTGGCTTCACGAACGCATGGCCGGTCGGGCCTGCAACGCGATAGGCGCGCATCAAAAGAATGTCACCCAGTTCACCACCCTTGATACGGTTGTAAAGTTCGCCGCGGGCATTGCAGTGCCTGCACATCAGGCCCACGCCTACCTTCAGGTTCTTGGCTTCCGACTTGGCGGCAAGTTCCAGCATTCTGCGGGTGCTGGGCCCATCCACGGTGGTGGGCTTTTCCATGAATACATTCAGGCCTTTTTCGATGGCGTAGCTGAACATCACGCCACGGAACGCCACCGGGGTGGTTAGAATGACCACATCGCCAGGCTTCAGCGAATCCATGGCTTTTTTGTAACCATCGAACCCGACAAATTGCCTGTCGATTGGAACATCCACTTGTTTCTCGAAGGCCTTCTTGATGGAGTTATGGCTGGATTTCAGGCGATCCTCAAAGGCATCGGCCATGGCGGTCAGCTTGATTGGGCCGCTCTTGGTGGAAAGGGCATTTTGGGCAGCCCCGGTTCCACGCCCGCCGCAACCGATCAACGCAACTTGAACCGTATTGCTTTGGTAGGCATAAACTCCACGAACGCTCATGGCGGCCATGGCCGTGGTAAGTGCCGCGGTGGAACCTGTCTTTAGAACATCCCTGCGATTGGGGGATTTTTGGGTGTTAGCCACTTCAATTTCTCCTGCAAATGGAAAACGGGGGAGAGTAACACCCCGCCTCAAATGAATGAAAACAGTCAATTTGCCAATGTCAGCATAATTTACCCGAACTTTTTTTGGTATGCAAAAGGCAAAGCGGCCTTTTAACGATTCTCCCATTTTTGGTAGCTTATCAGGCCGGGCAGTATGCCCGAGGTTGTTTGCAAGGAAGCGGCTCATGGCAAAACCAAGAAAACCCTGGCTGGATCTTACGGTCTATTTCGCGGTGCGTATCGTGGTTGCGTTTCTGCAGGCGCTGCCGCTAGAACAGGCCAAGGGTCTTGCCCGCATGTTAGCCTGGGCGATTTACCATGCCGACAAACGCCATCGTAATGTTGCACACGACAACCTTTCCCATGCCTTTCCGGAACTTGCGGATGACTTTGCCAAAAGGGATCGTATTGTTCGTGAGGTTTTGATTCACTTCTGCTCGCTGCTTGTGGAAATCGTGCACCTGCCCCGCGTGATGCACAGCAGAAACTGGCGCAACTTTCTGGATCTTGGCAATAACCCAATCATTGTGGATGCACTTCTTAAAGATCGCCCGCTGATGATAGTTACCGGACATCTGGGAAACTGGGAGATGGCGGGGTATTCTCTTGGCTTGCTGGGTTTTACCACCCATGCGATCGCCAGAACCCTCGATAATCCGCATCTGGAAAAGTTCCTGAGAAACTTCCGCGAGCGAACCGGCCAGAAGGTGCTTGCCAAGAAAGGTGATTTCGACCAGATGCAGGAAATCCTGGCGAAGGGAGGCACCATAGCCACCCTTGCGGATCAGGATGCCGGGCCCAGGGGACAGTTTGTGGAATTCTTTGGCAGGCCTGCCTCCACGCACAAGGCAGTGGCCTTGCTTGCATTGGAATACAAAGTACCCATGGCGGTGGTGGGAGTGCCCCGGGTTGCCAGGCCGATGAAATACCAGGTGATATGCGAAGACCTGATCGACCCGTTGGATTATGAAGGCAGGCCGGATGCCGTGCAGGCGATAACCCAGCGATACACCAGTGCCTTGGAACGGATGATACGCAAATACCCTGAACAATATTTCTGGCTTCATCGCCGCTGGAAACACCAACCTGTTGCCAGGAAGGCCAAGGCCAAACCAGCACACGCCGCCTAGGCTGAAAGCTCTGCCAGGGCTAACGGCAGCTCGTGTTTCAGGAGCCATTCCTTGCGCTTTAGGCCCCAGCGAAATCCACACAGCTTTCCGTTGCTTCCCAAGACGCGGTGGCATGGAATCACCAAAGCCACGGGGTTGGCACCACATGCGCTGGCCACAGCCCTTACTGCCCGTGGCTTGCCAATGCGTTTGGCTATCTCGGAATAGGTTCTGGTCTGACCCGCGGGAATTTTCCCAAGTTCATTCCACACATGTTTCTGAAAGTCGGTTCCCGCTATATCCAGCGGAACTTCAAGGTGGTTTGTCGGTTGTTTCAGCCAAGCTGTAATGACATTGGTAAAAGTCTGAATTGAATCTGGCCCGGAAATTTTGCATTCCGGGTGAAAGGTTTCAAGAATTTCAACCAGACTGGGTTGCTGGTCGGCAAACGCAAGCCTTCGAATTCCTCGGGTTGTTGTAACCAGCAACATCCACCCCAGGGGGCTTTTCAGGATGGAAGCCAATTCGTTATTGCCAGCCACTTTAAACTTATTCCTTTTCCTTGGATTCACTTTTGGTGATGGTCCATTCATGCACAAAGGAAACCTTGGGCGAGGAAGTATTGTCCTTAAGCGTGAACCAATAACCTGGCATTTGCAAAGAGATCATGGACAGCCGCTTGTTGGTAAGCGGGTTGATCACTTCGAAGGATGGGTCAACATGCTGGACAAAAAATGGAATGTAATCCATGCCGAAAAACTGCTGGGGATCGATCTTGTTGGCCTTTTCATAAAGCGCGGTGGCGGGGTCAGCCCTTACCCAGCCGATGTTCTCCGCGAAAAACTCGCAGCGAACGCCCATTTGATCCTTGCGGGCGCCCTTGAACTTTTCCAGTTCCTTGGGGGTGCGAATCCAGCGGCCCCAAATGGTGCGGGCGGGAATGTTGTTGGCCCTTAGCACCGCCACATACAGGTTGGAAATGCCAGCGCCGTCGGATTTTCCGATGATACTTACCGCGGTGGATTTGCGATCCTGTTTTTCCGAATTGTCCAACGCCATCTTGTAATGGATCTTTTTGAAAGCCTTGAAGGCAAAGTCCAGGTCGCGCTCATCCGCCTTGCGGATACAACCCATGTTTTCCATCCAGTTCTTAAAGTCCTTTTCCTTGAAGCGAATGTCGCCGAATTCTGCCAACGCCATTTTCTTCTCGGAATCCTTCAGGGGTTCCACCTTGGGCGGAGTCTCATTGGTGGGAAGTGGAACCAAATTACTGGCGGTGACCTCGCCTTTGTAGGTCATCTTGATCTGGGCGGATTCCTGCTGGATTTTCTCGCGGGTCACCATTTTCTGAAAGATCACATCCCTCGCAAGGGGGGAAAGATCCTTGTAAAAGGCAGGCTTCAGGGTTGCCCCGGGCATCTGGAAAAGGGTTTCCACTTTTTTCTGGGTGGGAAGCTCTGGGGCCTTGGTCATGAAGAAGCCCCAGTCCTTTGCCAGGCCATCGGCCAAATTCACCCGAAAAAGCAGTTCACCCTCGAAGGTTTTGGTTTCAATCGGTTCCAGTTTCCATTGCCCCGGAAGTGTTTCCGCTTTGTCCGGTTCCTGGGAAAGCAAAAGGGCGCAGATCAATAGTAGCATGTTTCGTTCCTTTACTTGCGTGAATCCTCGAGGATGGCTGGCAGTCGCAGGGTTTCCCAATCCTGCTTTCCATGGAGCAGGTGCAAATGCTGGGCACAGGCGCAAATCAGGTGGGCATACGCGCCGCTATCGGAATAGTGA
>JBEGQX010000276.1:0-26136 GCA_041180805.1 Planctomycetota bacterium | reverse complement strand
ACCCCATATACCTTTTCCCTCGTTGAATCCGTGGTAATCCACTGGGTGCTGGCCAAGGTATTGTTTTACCCAATCACATTTTCCGGTTTCGATGCTATAGCTGCCCATAAAAATAAATGCGCCTACGATATCCCTTCCATTGGCTTTCAGTTTTCCATCTTTGAAGACACAATCCAAGTCCATCCACTGTCTTCCAAGGTTTGGAATTTTTTGCAACCAGAAGCCAGTCCATTTTCCGCTGGGAAATCTTGGATCAGATTCCAATGCAGTATCAGGGGAATTGGAGTCCATGGTCAAACCGTTGCCTGGATAGCCAGGGCAATAAGCCTTGCATCTTCCCGTAAATCGGTTTTAGAGTTGCCCCAACGCAAGGCTACAGAGAAGGGTTTTGGACCTATTTTAAAATAATACTGATAATACTCCCGCACCTGTCCATTTGCCACCTGCCAACCAAAAGTAGACCAGTTGGATGAAAGGGCTTGAACCGGGGATTCTTCATCCACCCTGGCTTTCAGATTTAAAAAATAGTCCTTTGCCTGCTTGCGGTAGGAGTGCACATCTGTAACTTTTGTATCCAAACCAGCAACCAGTAAAGACGCACCCTGCGGATGCTCCAATGCAACCTGAGTTCCCTGGATATTCGTGATTTTCCAGGCGCGGGGATATAAAAAGCTATAAGGAACACCCTGGTTCCGGAAAAGGAAGCGTGTGTTTAATGGAACTGGAACCGTGGAGGCAACAAGTTCCGCTGAAACAGCAACCGCCGGCAGAAGATCACGATGAAGCGTGAAACGCCCCTCAATCCTTCCAACTTCTTCACCATTTTTCCCAAGAAGTATGCTGGTCCCTTTCATCTGCATAAAACTAATATGCCTGGAATCCATGTCAAAAAAAAGATATCCATCCAATAACTGCTTGTTGGGGCCATCCTCATGCATACCTGCCACAGCCCCCTGGAATGATACGCGGGCAATACTTCGATTATTGATCAACCCACGAGATTCAAACCTGCATTTCACATCCTGGCTGGAAATGCTTTCCAAGTCTGTCAATTCCAGCAGGGAAGATGGATCAGGTTTCCAAAAAGCCTGAATCTCGGAAGAACCTTTGGATAACATTCCAGTTAAAGCGGATGGAAATACTTCTGTTTGCAAAAGATCAACCTCTTCCCACAAGAGTGGTTCCTCCGGGGAAAATGCTATTTCACGAATTTCCTTTCGAACCATGACCAATTGCCTGAGTTTTTCCCGCAGGCGAATTTCCTGAACGGACTGGTTAAGATCTCTTTTCATCCAGGCGGTTCGATAATTTCGAAGAGTTCTAATTACTTCCCCAGAGGCATTTAAAGCGATGATGGTTTCATCAAAATCAAAAATAGACTCCCCACGAAGTTGGATTTTTTGGACTTGCTCGTTAGGGTTTTCCGGTCTCGATACCATTGCCCCGGAAAGTTCCGATTTGGCCAAAATTCGAAATCTCTGGCCTACCCCCGTTTGCTCCCTTAATGAAGAAGAACTCTGGGCTAAAACAGCCCCGGGCACCATGCTAGTGAGACATAAACTTTTACCAATTATAAACTTGCGCCTGGAAATCATTGCTTTTCCGATCCAAGATTCCTGAAATACACCTAGTTCTTGAATTCTACCCTGTAAAATCGCAAGAACTTCAAAAAGGTTAAAAAGCCTCGTTTTTTGTGCAAAAACGAGGTTCTCGCATGAATCTCGACGAAAAAATCAGGAAATTTTTCTCATTTTAACTCCCCTCTCAAAAAAATAACCTACCTTTTAACGGGGTTGTATTTGCACCCCATGAATCACCCAAAGGCAAGTATCAGGTTTGAAAAATGTTTTTAACCAACGGTTTTTTTCAAAATAATTCGCAAAGCTTCTCGAATAAGGAGGTGTCTGAAAAGTTTTTGGTTTTTCCCGATCTTTTTAACCGTCTGATGCGTATAGAAGTTCATCCTCGCAAGGCAGTGAGGCGCGCAAAAGAAAGTGACCCAGAGCGTTACTGGGTAAAGGAAGGAGCCTGATCGTGTTGTTTCGAAATGCTCAGATTCAACAATTGGTGAATCAGCTAACCCGCTTCACCCCCATGGGCAGGCGGGCTCAGCAGAAGGAACATGCCGAGGTTTTCCTTGGAGAGGTTCATCCTGAAAAGCAGTACCCCTATCAGTTGGTTTGCTACAGGATCACCGGTTACCGTCCCGAAAAATTCACCGACCTGCTGATTCCCGGGCAAGATCTTCAGCATGATCTACGCCTTCTGATTCACTCTCTTGCAAGTGCGCAACCTGTCACCGAGGAAGTTTTCACGGTGGAAGAGGTTAGCAGGCTTTGGAATGTTTCCACTAAAACCGTGAGACGCTGGCGAAACCTTGGACTCATAGGGCTCAAGATCGTGCGCAACGGCAAAAGAAAACTTGGGTTCACTCGATCGGAAATCGAACGATTCGTGAACCTGAACAAAGCCCGGGTGGAGAAAAGCGGAAATTTCTCCCAGCTCAGCAAGGCTGAAAAAGTCAGGATCCTTGAAATGGCAAAAAGGATGGCAAGGCTTACCAAAGCACCGATGACAGAAATCAGCGTTCGCATAGCGAAGCGCGTGAAAAGGTCGCCGGAGACGGTTCGCTACACTATCCGCAACCATGACATCAAAAATCCTGAACAGGCGATTTTTCCAGACCTTACGGGGCCGCTCACGCCGGAATCCAGGGAAACCATTTACCACTCTTACCAAAGAGGTGAAACCGTGGACACCATAGCAAAACGATTCCAGAGAAATCGAACCTCCATGTACAGGGCCATTCATGAAGTCAGGGCCCGGAGGATTCTAGAACTGCCCTTGGATTTCATTCCGAACCCCTGCTTCGAGGATAAATCCATGGAAAGGGCGATTCTGGCCCCCATGCCAAACCTGGATGATTATGAAAATCGAAAGAGCCACTCCAAGGCGCCAAAAGATATTCCCAGTGAACTGGCATATCTTTACGAAGTGCCCCTGCTCAACAAGGAACAGGAACAGCACCTTTTTCGGAAATTCAATTTCCTGAAATACAAGGCATCCAATCTTAGGAAAAAGCTCTGCAAGACCGATGAAGAATCCGGTATTCTTGACCCCACAAAAATTCAGGTATCCCTGCTGGAAGATATTGAAAATGTCATTCATGAAGCCAGCTTGGTGAAGAATCTCCTTATCAACGCAAACATGAGGCTGGTGGTAAACATCGCCAAGCGGCACTCCGGTCAGGTGGAAAATTTCTTCGACCTGATATCCGATGGCAATATGTCCCTGATCCGGGCGGTGGAAAAGTTTGATTATGGCCGTGGTTTCAAGTTCAGCACCTACGCCACATGGGCCATCATGAAGAACTTTGCCCGCACCATACCCAATGAAATCAACCACCGCGAAAGGTATGTCACGGGTCAGGAAGATGTATTCAACGCCACCATGGACAACAGAACCGATGAATCCGAGTTAATGGCACAAAAAGAACGCGCATGCCTTAGCATTAACCGGCTTCTGAATTATCTGGAACCCAGGGAACGCGAGATTATCCGCTTACGCGCAGGACTTGATTCCGCGCAGAAGTCCGCAACACTGGAGGAAATCGGCGCCCAATTCGGGATCACCAAGGAAAGGGTAAGGCAAATTCACGCCAGATCCATGCGCAAGCTTCGCCACCTTGTGGAAGATAATCACTTGGAAATGCCCTAAGAACCTGCATTGCTAAAACAAAAGGGAGAGTGGTTTTGCCACTCTCCCTTTTTGTTTAGTATCAACTTTTCAGGAAAAAAGTTTTTTAACCGGCACACCCAGGTCGGTAATTGGCACAGGCCTGTCACCATCGTAAAGATTTTTGGAAGGATCAATACCCATGGATGCGTGGATGGTGGCAAAAAGATCTGGCACGCTAACGGGATTGGAAACAACTTTCTTTGCAAGCTCGTCAGTTTCTCCATAAGCTCCACAGTGTTTCAATCCACCACCAGCCAGCAAAACGCTGAACGCCGTGGATTGGTGCCCCCGTCCACCACCACCATCAAATTCCGGTGGCCTGCCAAACTCGGTGCTTACCACAATCAAAGTTCGGTCCAGCATCTTTTTCTTTTCCAAATCTTTCACCAATGCTGCTATCGCCATATCCAGGTCACGGATCAGAATATGCTGGTTCAGAATTCCCTGGTTGTGAACATCCCAACCGGTACCGTTCACAAAGTTCAGATTGTGGGATACTTCAATGAAACGCACACCCCGTTCCAACAACCTTCTCGCCAGGAGGCAGCGTTGGCCAAACTCTCCGCCATATTCCTCACGCAATGATGCAGGTTCCTGATCTAATTGAAATACGCTGGAGAACCCTGGCCCGCTTAATCGAAGGCTTTGCTCAAGCGCGGATTCATAATCCGCCATCTTCGCATCTTTGCTGGCAACAGACCGTACTTTCCTTAACTCGGCAAGCAGGGATTCCCTGCGATTCTGCCTTGAATCAGTAATCATTTCCGGACGGGAAAGACCCGCAGGTCCACTCGCGGTATCCGTTAGGTACAAATAATTGTATTTTGACCCCAGGAACCCAGGGCCACGGGTAACATTCGGATAGCCGATCAAGACATAGGCTGGCGCTATATCCTGTACGGCGCCCTTCTGGTGTGCCACAAGGGAACCCAGCGAAGGATAAACCACCGTGCCACTCACAGTTCTTCCGGTATGCATCCTATTCACCGCTGCGGCATGCTCATCGATCACATCATGATTGACCGTGCGCAAAATGGTCATGCGATCCAACTGATCCGCAACCTTGGGAAAGTGTTCACAAACCTGCACCCCACGAACCGCCGTGGGAATTCCCTTATAGTAGGAACCAGCGACCTTCTTTTTGGGATCCCCAAGCCTCTTGGGGTCAAGGGTGTCGGTCTGGCCCATTCCGCCCCCCAGCCATATGTAAATGCAATGATCCACCTTGCCCATGGGAATGCTTGGTGCCAGGGAACTCTTTTGGGATTCAGATGCAAGAGCGTGAGTTGCCAGAAATGTAGAACTGCCTGCAAGAAAAGACCTGCGATTTAACATAAATTAACTCCTGCCCGATCTATAGCTATCAGGGAATCCACACAAACTCCGGAAGGTTGAAAACCGCCCACACAACATCTTCCATTCGTTCCCGCCAATTCGCATCCAATCGTCTGGTTGGGGCATCACCAGCCTTGGCCCGTTTTTCCATTTCCAGTTTCACCTGGGTGGCTTCCTCCACAAGATGGTTGGTCCAGGAAATCCTGGGCAATCGTGGAGGAGTTTCTGGAATTTCCGGTTCAGCAACCTGACGGTTAACCCTTGCTGAAAAACCTGGCTCGAGAAGCTTTCTCACATTTTCTCTCTCCACCTCGGTGGGTAACCTTCCTAAAAACTGAAGATAAAGCTCATCCGCAATTTGGGCTGGGTTTTCAGCCTCAATCGCCAACTTTGTCAGTCCGTCCTGAGGGGTTAACCTGCCAATCCAAGTGGAAAGTGTGCCGTTAGCAAGAATGGCCGGTTGAAGCAGATGCGCCGATTCCTCGCGATCCGTGGCGGGATTCTGGCGTGCTCCCCTCCAACCAAAGGCCTCCAGCACGTCAATAACTGCCTGATTTCTTGGCAACGCCAGGCTGGGTCTGTCCCTTTCGTTGGAAAGTGATGTGAACTCCCATGCCCTTCTTGGAACACCAAGATTCAACATCACCGAGGCACTTTGCCTGCCATCTGCATCAAAGGTGATTTCCTCCACGCGAATCTTTCTGCCTGAAGCGCTAAACAGGGTATCCACCACCTGCTCGGCTGACATTCTTCTACGCTCGGGAGCCAAAAAATAGCGCTTTTCAGGTGCGGAAGCGAGGTTTGAACCCAATGCCTCTCGCTGATAGGCGTTTGAATTCATGATGATGCGGATCAATTGCTTTGGCTGGAATCCATTTGCAATCAATTGATGGGCAAACCATTCAAGCAACTCCGGATGACTTGCGTTCTTGTTTTCCCAATCAAAGGCTGGCTCAACAAGACCTGCCCCCATAAGCTTCTTCCAGTAACGGTTAGCCATCACCCGGGCAAACCTTTTGTTTTCGGGAGAGGTAATCATTGCCGCCAGCTTTTCACGATTATCATCTTTCTGAAGCAACCATGTTTCCGGTACATCTCCAGAGAATATTTCCTTGAATGGCCACAAAGGTTCTATTTTCTGGTTGGGCTTCAAGCTTGCCTTGATAAGAGATTCCCGTTCTTTTTTCTCAAAGAAGCCCGCGGGAACGGTACTACTCTTGGGCAAAACCAGAGCTTTTCGGTCCAGCATGGCAGACAGTTGAAAAAGGTCTTTTTGCGAGATGGAATGAAATGGCGCATCATGGCAGCGGGCACACTGCATTTCCAAACCCAGAAATGCGGTGCCAACAATATGTGCCTTGGCAGCCATGGGAACATCATTATCCGCCGCCAAAGCAAAGCCAGCACTACCGCCCTGATACATCGCCCCCCTCATCATTATGAGTTCGGTCACCATTCGATCAAGAGGCCGGTCATCCTTTAATGCCTCGTGAAGGAAAAAACGAAAGGGTCCACTGTTATTCAATGTTGGCTTGAGAATGTTTGGGTTCTCGGCAAGGATGTCTTGCCAGTAACTGATCCAATGATCCGCATACCTGGGGTCTGCAAGAAGTTTATCGATCACCCTTGCCCTTTTCGATGGATCAAGATCAGCAACAAAAACACGAATTTCCTGGGATGTTGGCGGAACACCAACTGTGTCCAGATAAACCCTTCTAAGGAAAGTCATGTCATCAATGGTCGGGGCCATTTTTAATTGCGAAACATCCACCGGTTCTGCCGGCCATTTTGCACCTGCCTTAATCCACCTTTCCAGCAAGGCCACCTGCTTGGCGTCCAACCCTTTTCCATTAGGCGGCATCCGCTCGGAGGCATCCGGACGAATGCGGTCAAGAAGATGCGATTTCGAAATATCCCCTGGCACAACACCGGCTTTGCCGGAATCACCCGCCTTCAAAAGTTCTTCCCGGGTGTTCAGGCGATATCCGCCACGAGTCTTTTCCGCATGGCAGCGAAAGCATTGTTCCCTGAGCAGGGGTAGAACCTGACCATGAAATTCTTCATCGGCCTGTCCGCCCTTTGCTGTTTGGGTCAAAACATCCAGTCTGGCTCCCAGGAATTGATCAACCTCATTTTGAACAGGCCAGTTTCTTGTCTGGGGTACCTTCGGGGCAGTATGGTTTTTGGCCCAATCAAGGCTGGCATTCTTTCTCATGGTCCAAAATGCGTCCTGGGATTGGGATGCCTTTTTGCGAATTTGGTCGTCCAATGCCAACATCTTGGACTCAAGATACTCGACCGCTTTTTCCCATTCGTAATCATTCAAGGCTGGCGGGGTTTCACCTTTTTTACCCGGAAGAACCTTGAACTCATTTTCCCCCTGAAGTTTGACGGCTATACAACATTCCCCAGGTTCATGGCGCCACTTCTTGCCGCCCACCAAAGATTCAAAGACTAATTGAATGGGCTTGCCCATGGATTGCACGCTAAATTTGGTTTCATGGTCTCCATAACCGGTGGGACGCTGTCCGGGTGCGGGAGACGCAGGAACAGGTTGAACCTGCTCATGTCCACCGGTCTCACGGGCATGAGGCGGTGTCTTGGCAACCAGCTTACCATCCAGCCAGATTCGAGATGCACCCTTGGACCGCACAAGAAACATATGCTCACCCATGGGAAGCATAACTTCCCCTGCGGAACGAAGGACCACTGTGCCCTGCCAGGAATCCCGAATTCCCCACGCATCGTATCGAACCGGAATGCGGTGAAACAGCGGGTATGGAACCTCGTAGGAAATCAGCGGAGATTTCAGCTCTTCGGTGGAAGAAGGCCATCCATCAACCAAGCTCCAACCTTCGTGAAGATCCACCTTGAAACCTGACTTGGGAATCCCAGCAACCGGGATCAGTGCATCCGGCTTATTCGCCAATGGATCCTGCCCCACCCTGCGGAATCTTGATTTCAGCACGTCATCTGACAGTATGCCCCGGTGAACACCAATTTCATCCAGATAGCCGCGAAAACTATTGGAAGAAGAACCGCCCATGGATGATCCAATCCAGATGGAATCATCGTCCACCACAGGGGCCCTGTTCGTTGCCCCACCCATGTCCCAAACTCCGGCGATCTTTTTACCATCCAGCCAACCCGCAACGGACTCGGAATTGCCAAAAGTGTAGCTCACCGCCACATGATGCCAGCCCGAACGAACGGGGAATCCCTCCTTCGAAGTCCAGCGGTGCCAGTTCCCGGGTTTATCTTTTTCGCCTTTACTGAAGAAAAGAAAGCTTACCTTGGCATTACCATCCGATTCGCGAAGGCGCAGAGCCCAATTCTGATTCTCTTTTGAAAAACCTTTCTGATAGGTTCTTCCCTTCCCAATGATGTAAACATTTTCATCCGAACGAAGTTCTGTAACCTGGACCCAGGCTTCCAAGGTAATTGAATCACCCAGGGTGAAATCGAATTTGCTATTTGCCCCGGTATCCTCGAGAACAAATCGAGCTCCACCCCCGTCCAGCCTCACTGCGGTGTTGTTTGCATCAAAATCAGGATAAACCGGCGGCCTAGGACCTTTCTGATCCCTGTTAACTCCGCCAACAGCTTTTAACTTCGAAGTTTCCTCGGTACCAAAATGCCAGAACGCCACCTGTTCAGCAGCATAAGTGGATGAAACCAGCAAGAGGTTGATGATTAACAAAGGAAGGAAAAACCGCATGGCTCACCTCAATAATATTTTGAGATATATTACCATATTTCAGCGGTTGAAACCCACTCAAGTTTTAAAGTATCAGTTGGATTTTTCGCGCCGGCGCATTGCCTCATGCGCTTTGTCCAAAAGCATTTCCAATGAATTCTTTCTCAACGTGGCTTTGGCACGATCCAGGGGGGTGTAATTTAAAAGTCGAATGAATGGAGGACTTTCCTTGGGCAACTCAATCAGGTTTAGGCAGCCCGCATCCTGTTCCAACGCACTGATGCCATTCAACCCTAAATTCAGGAACCTGCATAATATCCACCGGTTGACCACGCTATGGGCTACCAGCAAAACACAGTTCCAACTTTCATCGGCTAAAAGTTCATCAAGCGCCTTGTTCACTCGGGAAGTGAAGTTCCCAAAAGTTTCACCGCCCATGAATTTGCTTTCGGGGGTTAAACCCGGGCCAAGCGATCCGAGAAAATCCTTTTCCCACAATTTTAAATCCTTGCCGGGAGGCGGATGGATCGCGGAGGGTTCAATCTCCCGAAAATCCTGCAGGTAATCAGGCCTAACGGAATCGTTCCCCAATACGGTTTGAAGAGTCTGCACAGTTCTCAGCAATCCGCTGCAAAACAACTTTTCAAAAACCACGCCCTCCAAAAGCGGCCGCATCTCAAGGGCCTGCTGAAAACCATGTTGGTTTAAGGGTACATCCTGAAATCGTGCGGGATTTCCATTCGAATCGAAATAATCCACTTCGCAGTGCCGCATCAGATAAATGCGCCTATGCATTGAATCATCCCCGATAGACCGTCAGAACTTCAATATGATGGATTCGTTCTTTTTCGCAGGGCGGACATTATCAAATCCCAACCCTAATAATTCACCAGCCAAAGCCTTGGAGGCATCAGGTTCCCCGTGCACAAGCCTAACCACCTTGATGCTACCTGCAAGCGGAGCAAGCATGGTTCTGAAATCCGCCATGTCGGCGTGCCCGGAAAAACCCTTTAGTTCATGAATTTGAGCCCACTTGTTCCAAGTCTTACCATGAAAATACACGTTGGGGGACTTCTCAAGTAACTTATCCCCAAGGGTACCAGGGGCCTGAAAACTTACTAACACGATGCTGGTTCTTGGATCATCCAGATGGTTTTTCAAATGTTGCAAAATTCGGCCGCCTTCGCACATGCCACCTGAGGCAACGATCACACAAGGATCCGGGGAAAAGCTGGCCGCCTGTGCCTCATCCCAAGATTCAAGCACATGAACAAAGTTTCTGCTTTGATCCCAATCCACATCCAACCGCTTAGAATGCTTCCTATAAACCTTGCCAATTTGCGCAGCCAGTGGGCTATCCATAAATACTGGCAAGCGAGGCAGTTTTCCTTCCGTCATCCAGGATTCAAGGTAATAGAGCAGTAGTTGGGTTCGCCCAAGGCTGAACGCCGGGATCAACACTTTTCCACCCCGGGCAATAGTGTCATGAAATATCTGGGCAAGTTTTTGAGCCATTAATTCTGCCGGGTCATGATACCTTCCACCGTAAGTACTTTCACAAATCAGGAGGTCGGTCGGCGGTATGGGTGCCGGCTTGGGTAAAAAAGGGAGGCCAAAACGACCCAAATCACCCGAGTAAACGATTCTCGCCTTTTGAGCGTCATTTCCAAGGACTATTTCCGTTATCGCGGAACCCAAAATATGGCCTGCTTCATGAAAGCGAAGGCGCAATCCCGGACGGATTTCAGCAAATTCGCCATACTCGATCGGAACAGTTCGTTCCGTGATGGAAAAGGCATCTGTTTCTGAAGGAACAAAAACCTTCTTTTTTCCGGGAGACTCTTTTTCTTGGATGTGAACGGCATCCTTCAAAACCAGACTCAGCAAATCCTTGCTGGGCGGAGTGCAATATACCTGACCACGGAATCCAAATTTTGCAAGCTCCGGCAAACGACCACAGTGGTCCGAATGATTATGGCTAAGAATGACGGCGTCAATCATGGCCGCATCAAAGGGAAAACCTTCGAGCTTGTTTTTATTCTTCTTGTCTCGTTCCAAGCCGCAATCAAGGAGAATGTTGTAATGTTTCCATTGCAACAAATGCATGGAACCTGTGACAGTTCCTGCCGCACCAAGAAAAGAGACTTTGGGATATGGTTGTGGGGAAAAAGAAACGCTCATCTCGCAATTTTCCTGTCAACGAGTGAGCGTTAATTACCAAAGTATGCCTGAAAGGCACAAGGAGTCGATTAGCTCAATTCGCCGACCCGGTAACGGACAAATCGGACAAACTTAAGACCAGCACCCTTTAAGAGATCGCCAACAGTTTTCTTGTCGTCCTTGACGAATGGTTGTTCAAGAAGAACATTTTCAGCGAACCAAGTCTTAACTTTGCCTTCTGCAATTTTTTCCACAATGTTGGCTGGCTTGCCAGTGGCAGCAGCCTGTTCACGGGCAATTTCCATTTCACGATCAACAGTTTCTTTATTTACTTCCTCGCGGGTGCCAGCAGCGGGATTCTTGGCGGCAATGTGCATGCACACATCGCGAAGCAATACCTCATCAGCTTTGTCACCTTCAACCTGCAAAAGTACTCCAACGGTGCCATCATGATGGACATATCCACCAAAAAGGCCTTTATCGAATCTTTTGAAACGGGCAGGCTTCATGTTTTCGCGAATAAGGCCCACAACATCGCCAATTCGGTCGTTAACCTTGCGACCGGGCTCCTTGTGATAAGCCTGCGCAAGAAGAGCTTCAACACTTTCGGGATTTGACGCCGAAACTTGTGAAGCCAGATCGTTCGCTAGACTGATAAAGTGGTCGCTAGATGTAACAGGACCGCTTTCGCAGCGAACCTCAATCAAAGAGCCAAGGTTTTTCGAATTATCGATGTGGATCGCAATACGACCTTCGGCGGTTTCGCGCTCGCCCTTCTTGGCCTGAATTGCGGCATTCTTCTTGCGAAGAATTTCCACTGCCTTTTCCATGTCGCCATTGGCCTCGGTAAGAGCGGCCTTGCAATCCATCATTGGGGCATTTGTTCTATCGCGAAGAGTCTTTACAGCACCTGCGGAAATCGCACTCATGCTTCACCTGATTCAAGATTCTGGTTTTTGAAAAAGCCTAAATTAATCAACAACGGCAGGGGCACGCACCGACTGGGTCGTACCACTGGGAGCAGGCCTTGGGCGGGGAGCAGTAGCTTGCTCGGTTGCCAGGGCAGCCTTGCCTTCGATGATTGCATCCGCAAGCTTGGCAAGAATCAATTCCACAGAACGAATGCTGTCATCGTTAGCGGGAATTGGAAGATCAACCACATCTGGATCACTGTCGGTATCAATCAGGGATACCGTGGCAATGCCCATTCGCTTTGCTTCCTGTACGGCAATGTGCTCCCTGCGGGGATCAACAATAACCAGTGCATCTGGAAGGCGATGCATTTCGCGAATACCAGAGAGGTTTCTCTGGATCTTGGTTAGTTCACGACTAAGGGTGGAAACCATTTTCTTGGAATAGCTTCGGATCACGCTGGACTCAGGCGCCTTGTGAATATCCAAACGGCCAGATTCATTCAACATGGTCTTGATGTAAGCTGGCAAATCCACCTTCGCAGGATTTTCGTAGGAAGGCAGCCACATGGCTTCCAATTCCTGAAGACGCTTCAAGCGATCGCGGATGGTGCGGTAATTGGTTAGTGTGCCACCCAACCATCGTTCAGAAACAAAAGGCATCCCACAACGGCGTGCCTCAGTTTCAATCGTATCTTTGGCTTGTCTTTTGGTTCCAACAAAAAGAATTTGGCTGCCCTGGCTCGCAATCTTGGCAAGAAAACGGTATGCCCTTAGCAAGCCACGAACGGTTTCGCGCAAATCGATAATGTGGATAAGGTTTCTTTTGCCGTAGATATACGGCCGCATTTTAGGGTTCCAACGGCTGGCCCTGTGACCAAAATGCACACCTGCTTCGATAAGATCTTTTACTTGCACAATCGCCACGCGGAACTCTCCTGCGACTTAACGCGAATTTTGTTTACCCAGTTTTGCGCTTGAAATCTCATTATATACTGAACCTCCCATAGGTCCAGCAAAGGGACTCACCCTATTTCAAAAAGATAATTTATGGTTCCAGCTTGAAATGGTCAAATAATGTCGTCAATTTCGGGCATAATTTCCAAAATTATCCTTCTAAAAATTACAATTTAAGTTATCCCAAGACCAAAAACCCCTTGGATTTGGCCACAAAAGCCTTTTCAGGCCCCAATCTGCCCCAACTTGCCAAAAAACGACTGTAAATGAGCTAGTGCCCTGCTTCTATGGCTTATCGCATGCTTTACGGTAGAACTTAGCTCGCCAAAAGTTTTGTGATATTCGGGAATCAAAAACAAAGGGTCATATCCAAAACCGCCCTTACCACGATAATCGACAAGTATTCTGCCATAGCAACGCCCCTCCGAAACAACTTGCACCACCCCGGAAGGATCTGAAACAGCCGCACAACACACATAAAAAGAAACCCTTTTTTCCTCGGGAAAACCTTGCATCAATTGCAGCAATTTTTGATTATTTGCCTGATCATTCCCCTGGGTACCAGCAAACCGGGCTGAATGGATGCCAGGCTGGCCATTAAGTGCAGGAACACACAATCCGCTATCTTCCGCAAGAACCCATTTACCTGTCTGCCTGGCGTATTCGGAAGCTTTTTTCCTTGCGTTTTCCTCAAATGAATTCCCATCCTCCTCCACTTCTGAGCAGTTTGGAAAAGCCGTCAGATTCAACCATTTCAAAGGCGCACTTTGGTAAATCTCCTGGATTTCCCTCAGCTTTGACTGATTTCTTGTGCCTATTACAACTTCAATCATGTGCTTTGTCTCCAAATCGGCCCAAACCGAAACAAGCCACCCTTATCAAGAAAATATCTCTTTAAACCGATAAAATTTAAGTGTATTCTGGAACATCCCGCCAAATGGAGGTTCCATGCTCTCCCTGCCAGATTCAAAATTCACCAGATTATGTGATGGCATAAGCCGGCGCGATTGGATCAGTCTAGGCGGACTTGGTTTGTTGAGTATGGGATTTTCCCCAACCAGTGCCAGTACAAACCTTCCAATCAAAAGCCGCAAGGCAAAATCTTGCATATTTCTCTACCTTACAGGTGGGCCACCACAGCATGAAAGTTGGGATCCCAAACCAGAGGCTCCTGAGGAAATCCGCGGCCCTTTCAAGCCCATTCAATCCGCCACCAATGGACTGCAAGTTTGCGAATTAATGCCCCAAACTGCGAAACACACGAAAAAAATATGTGTTTTGCGGTCGATGATGACAAACGATAACGCACACTCTTCCAGTGGTTACAGCATGCTAACAGGAGTGCCGCATGTTCCCATGAACGTGGAAAATGCCAAACCCGGCGCTCCAAATGATCACCCAAGCATCTCCGCCATTTTCCAGAAAGTTTTAGGGTCCCAAAGCAATAGGCCTGAAGCTGTTATCCTTCCGGAACATATTTGGAATGACGGGGGCATATCATGGCCGGGGCAGGATGCCGGTTTTCTTGGAAGAATCCACAATCCATGGTTGATACCATGTCACCCGGAAAATGCCACATTTCAGATTCCCGGGCTAAGCCTTCCAGATGGTATGAACCCAAACCGTCTGGGAGAACGCTTGAGAATTCTGGATGCTTTGAACCATCAAGCCGAAAAACAACATGCAAAAACATTCAAGCAATTTGAAAATCAAACCAAACAAGCCTTGAATCTGATGGGCGGAGAATCCATCCGGAAGGCTTTCAACCTGGATTTGGAACCTGATTCGGTGCGGGAAAGGTATGGAAAGAATCGCTGGGGTCAAAGTGTATTGCTTGCAAGAAGGCTTGTGGAAGCCAGGGTTCCAATGATTCAAGTGAACTGGACCAGATTCACCAGCGAGCCAGCCGGCAGCCCAAGTTGGGACACCCATTCCAAGAACGCAGAAAATGTAAAGAACAGGCTTATGCCCGTTTTAGATCAATCCTACACAGCTTTGCTGGAAGATCTGGAACTTCGCGGCCTGCTGGATGAAACCTTGGTTATTTGGGCCGGTGAATTTGGCAGGACACCCAAACACAATGGCAACGCGGGGCGGGATCACTGGGGTCATGTGTTTAGCGCCGCCCTTGCCGGGGGAGGAATTCAAGGTGGCCAAATTATCGGGTCTTCCGACAAAAATGGCGCATATGTGAAAGACTCACCCATACGACCGCAAGATTTGCATGCGACCATGTACACATTGATGGGCATTCCCTTGGATACCGAAATTTTGGATCTTCAAGGTCGACCAATGCCCATTTGTCGGGGTCAGGCAATTAAGGGTGCGATTTAAAAATTCACAAGTCGGCCTGTAAGCCGGGTTCTGTTCCCATTTCTGGGAGATAGCCATTTATCTGGGCCATTGGTTGCCCAATGGCTCGAGCGACCTACCCGAGGGTCAGGCGGACCGGACAGGTCCATTCCCCCTTATTTGGCCTTGCTCCGGGTGGGGTTTGCCGAGCCAGCCTGTCACCAGGCTGCTGGTGGGCTCTTACATTAAGGAGCGAACTCCCCCGCCATTTCACCCTTACCCCTTGCGGGGCGGTATCTTTCTGTTGCACTTTCCCTGTCCTTGACCCTTTGTGTGGGCCTTGGACGGTGGGCGTTACCCACCACCCTGTCCTATGGAGCCCGGACTTTCCTCCAACTACTGCAAGCAGCAATCAGCGACTATCCGGCCGGCTTGTGAACATTTCCAGTATACTATCTTCCCCGGCTATCTGGATCTGGATTACATGACAACCGTGTTTAATCCTGGGATGATGAACATGGATTTGGATTGGAAAAACCCGAAGGACAACTCCGATTTCAAAGGTGGCATCTGCACCTTTGGAAATTTTGATGGAGTGCATCTTGGACACCAGAATCTGATATCCCAAGCCTCTGACTTTTCCGAAAAACTGGCGATTCCATGCGTGGCAATCACCTTTCATCCTCATCCGGCAAAAATATTGCGCCCTGAGAAAGCGCCTGTAGCCTTATCCACCCTGGAACAAAAAATATCGTTGCTTAAAAACGCCGGCGCGGACCAGGTATTAACCTTGAATACTTCCGATGGCCTGCTGGATTTGGAAGCTGAAGACTTTTTCCGAAGAATCGTAGCCGAGGCCCTTGGTGCAAAAGCCTTACTGGAGGGCCCCGGTTTTCGTTTCGGTAAAAACCGCACCGGGGACGCCAATCTGCTAAACAGTCTTTGCAGATCTGCCGGAATGCAGTTTTTCGAAGCAAAACCGTTTGAAACGGATGGTGGCATTTTATCCTCCACCAGAATCAGAAATGCCTTAAATCAAGGGAACTTGGATTGTGCAAACAGGTGGCTTGGAAGGAATTACTCGATTACTGGCACAGTGGTTCAAGGTGCCCAAAGAGGCAGATCACTAGGATTCCCCACTGCAAATCTTGAAATGATTTCCACCGCAATTCCCCAATCTGGCGTCTATGCCGGGTATTGCCAATGGGGGCAATCAAATTACCCAGCCGCGATTCATATTGGGCCAAACCCAACTTTTGGAGAACAGGCGGCAAAGGTGGAAATTCACTTATTGGGATTTTCCGGAGACCTTTACGGCACCCGCTTGGAAATCCATTTTCTCAAAAAAATTCGAGATATTTTTAAGTTTGACGGTAAAGAAGCGCTCATTAAACAACTAGAATCTGATATAGAAGCCACCAGGCAAATCTTTGGGAATTTCCACTGATTCAGGACAAAAAACCATGGATGATCATCAGTTATTGGAAGCTTGTAAAAAAGTTTTGCTGGACCATGTAGCCCCGGCGCTGGAAATCAATGGTTCCAGCATTGAAGTGATTGGATTGGATGGAAAAATTTTGCAATTAAGGCTGGGAACCATCTGTGGAAATTGCCCCAGTACGATTCAGGCAATGCTGTTTGGAATAGAGACCGAATTAAGGAAACATTTGCCAGAAATTGAATTCGTCGAGGCAATTCCGTGAATTAAGTTGGTTTTCTCTTTCCTTTTCACAGGAAAAAGTGATATTATTTAACTAATTCCCCAAATGGCTGAACCCACCGGGGGATTGAAGTCGGCTTTACCGTAAAAATGCTTGAATTCAGCGTGGTGCCGACCCCGCATACACTAGTTTTTCTGGAGATTTTCGTATCAACGACCGTCCTAATGCCCCCCAGGAGAGGGGCCAGCGCATCAATGAACAGATCCGCATCTCCCCCATTCGAGTTATTGGCGCAGAAGGCGAATTTCTAGGCGTTATCCCCACTTTTCAAGCGTTGGAAATGGCCCGTGAAGCAGGTTTGGATTTAGTTGAGGTGAATCCCAACGAAAGACCACCTGTTTGCAAAATTCTTGATTTCGGTAAATTCCGCTATCAGCAATCCAGAAAAAACAGCAAAAACAAGGTTCATCATCAAAAACTGAAGGAATTGCGCGTTCGCCCCAAAACTGGCGACCACGACATTGAAACCAAGATTAATCAGGCACGCAAGTTCTTGGAGCATAAGGACAAAGTGCAGGTTAATGTGATTTTCAAAGGACGCGAGTTACAGCACATAGAGGAAGGCAAACGTATCATTGATGCCATTCTGGAAAAGCTTCAGGATGTTGCCAAAGTGGAAAAAGCACCTTCCATGGAAGGCAAAAAGATGACTGCAATGCTTGCCCCAAAAAATTAATTCAAGGCATTGGTGCCATCGGGCACTTTTTTCCCTATATCATCTTTTCCTGCCATGTTGTGAAGAAAACTGCTATTTTCCTCACTTATGGTTTGGTCTGCTGGTATTTGCGCGGTTTCCAGGCAGAATTTCGCCACTTTGATGAATCCGCGGATGTTTAAATTTGGAATGGGATAAGGGTAGAACCATGCCCAAGATGAAGTCACACAAAGGCGCCAAGAAACGATTTCGCGTAACAGCCAATGGCAAGTTAAAGCGCCACAAGGCTGGCAAGAAGCACTTAAACAGCCATAAAACCTCCAAGAGGAAGCGTCGTCTGCGTGGAACCGTGACTGACGGCGGAAAGTTGGCAAAGAAGTACATCAGAATGATGGGTGGAAAGTCCTAGGTCTTTTCCCACCAGCTTCAAGAAATATAAGAAATTCAGCGGAGATTTTTGAGCCATGACTCGTGCAAGAAGCGGCAAGACAGTTCTTCGAGATCGCAAGCGCCTTCGTAAGCTAACAAAAGGTTACAGGGCTAGCCGTCATAATCTAATTCGCCAGTCAAGGGTAACCTTGATCCGTGCTGGCGTTTATGCTTTCCGCGATCGCAAAGCCAAGAAGCGTCTTTTCCGTCGGCTTTGGATTGTTCGAGTTAGCGCTGCCTGCAGAATGCGCGGTATTCGCTACAGTCAGTTGATCGCAGGACTCACCAACGCCAATATTATTTTGGATCGCAGGACGCTTTCTGAAATAGCGATTCACGATCCTGAAACTTTCAGTGCGATTGTTGAAGTTGCCAAGAAGCACCAACCCGTCGGGCTGAAGTAATAATTCATGAATTAGCGCGCAACGGAAGGCAAAACCATGTCAGAATTGGATGCCCTCAAATCGCGAGCGCTAGGTGAACTCTCTTCTTGCAGTGACGAAAACCTCCTTCGGTCTTGGAATACCAAATATTTTGGCAAAACCGGTGAAATGCTGCTTGCTCTCAAAAAAGTAAGCGAGCTTCCCCCCGAACAAAGAAAAGATTACGGCAAAGAAGCCAACCTTGTCAAAGAAAGCCTTCAGAGCGCTTACGAAGAAGCTCTGAAATCTGTGCAGGAAACTGCCCTTCTTAAAAGCCTCGAGACAGAAAAACTAGATATCACCCTGCCGGGGCGGACGCCTTCTGCCGGCAAACTTCATGTTGCAACCCAAACTCTTCGCGATATTCAGCACATTTTTGCCGAAATGGGCTTTCAGGTTTTCCGTTCCAGGGAAATTGAGGATGATGAGTTTAATTTTGGGCTTTTGAACATGCCCGAACATCACCCAGCCCGCGATATGTGGGACACTTTCCACACCAAGGATCAGGGAGTTATCCTCCGTACTCACACCTCTCCCGGACAAATTCATGTGATGCGGAAATTTTTCCCCTCCCCAATCAGGGTAATTTTGCCCGGAATGTGCTATCGGTACGAGGCAATCACCACCCGCAGTGAAATCATGTTTCATCAGGTGGAGGGCCTTGTGGTAGGCCACAATATCACCATGACAGACCTGAAGGGCACCATCAGCACCTTTGCCAGAAAAATGTTTGGTGACTCTCGCAAAGTTCGAATCCGCTCAAGTTATTTTCCGTTCACAGAACCCAGCATTGAAGTGGACATGGATTGCATTGTATGCAGCGGCAAGGGTTGCTCACTTTGCAAGAAAACGGGCTGGCTTGAAATCATGGGTGCTGGCATGGTCCACCCGGAAGTCCTTAAGAATGGCGGGTACGACCCCAACCAGTACTCGGGTTTTGCCTTTGGAATGGGTCCTGAGCGCATCTCCATGCTTCGCCATGCCATCGAGGATATTCGGGAATTTTGGACCAACGACCTGAGATTTCTTTCCCAGTTCTAAGCTGGCCAGGCTCTCGGTTGTTCTTAGCGACCAAAACAAACTGGAAATTTGAATCATGAAGGTACCTATTCGCTGGCTTAAGGAATATGTGGAATACAATCTGCCCTTGGCGCAGCTTGTAGAAAGACTCGCCCTGGGCGGACTGGAAGTTTCCGCCATCAAGCACTGGGGCGTTTCCCCTCCGGAAAACCTGCGCCTTGGAGCAGAAGAACCATATCCAGTATGGAATCCTGAAACGATTTTCATCGGCCAAGTAAGCAAAGTAGACAAGCACCCCGATGCGGACCGCTTGAAACTTCCCACCGTGGAATACGGCAACGGCAAGTCCATCACCATGGTCACGGGCGCCCCCAACCTTAGCGTGGGCGACAAAGGGCAGAAAGTGGTACTGGCCCTGTCCGGATCCGTGCTTTTTGACGGTCATGCAACACCCAAGGTTTTGAAGGAACTTAAACCGGGCAAAATACGCGGAGTCGTCAGCGAGGGGATGGTCTGTTCCGGTTTTGAACTTGGAATTTCCGAGGATCACGAAGGTATTATCATTCTTGAGGAAGAAGCCCCCGTGGGAATGCCTCTTGTGGATTACTTTGGTGACAGCATTCTGGAAGTGGATATTCTTCCCAACAAGGCTCGCTGCCTTTCCATGGTGGGCATCGCCAGGGAAGTCGCAGCACTTACCCATGGCAAATTGAAAACACCATCGCTGGAAATAAGCGCCACTGGCCCAGAAGTATCCAACAAGGTCGAGGTGGAAATAACGGCGAACATCGCGTGTGGCAGATACTCCGCCATGCTAGCGGAAAATGTACAGGTCCAGGATTCCCCCAACTGGCTCAAGCGAAGGCTTGTCCAGTGCGGAATGCGCCCCATTAATAACATCGTGGATATTACCAATTATGTGATGTTGGAGCTTGGGCAACCCTTGCACGCATTCGACTATGATGTTCTTCTAAATCGCTCTGGTGGAAACAATCCCAAGATTACCGTACGGTTCGCAAAGGCGGGTGAAAAGCTAATCACCCTTGATGGGCAAGACCGTGAATTGACTGAGGATATTCTGGTAATTGCAGACCAAAAGGGCCCCATTGCTTTGGCGGGCTTGATGGGTGGCAAAGATACCGAAGTCACTTCCAACACCAAGTCGGTACTGCTGGAAAGTGCCAATTTCGACTTCCTTTGCATTCGCAAAGGCATGAAAAAACTTCAACTTCCCAGCGAAGCGGCACTAAGGTTTAGCAAGGGTATTCATCCCGAACAGGTTATGCCCGCAGCATTAAGGGCCTGCAAATGCATGCAGGAGATTGCTGGGGCATCCATCGCCAAGGGCGTTGTGGATAGATACCCAGCACCGCCCTCCCCCCAAGTGATCGAGTTTTCGCTTTCCAAGGCTAGTAGAATCCTAGGCATTCCAATAACAGCCGAAATATGCGAACAACTGCTTGGAACTCTCGAATTCAAAGTTGAACGGTTGAACACGGAAATTCTCAAGACCACCGTACCTGGCCATCGACTGGATATTCAGGCCGGCGCGGCAGATATCCTCGAGGAAATCGCCCGCCTGCATGGTTACGACCATTTCCCCGCCACCCTTCTTTCCGAACAACTTCCACCTCCACTCTTTGACCCGGAAATGGACTTTGAACGGGATCTGAAGGATGCCCTTGCAAGGCTCGGCTTGCAGGAAGCAATCACTTATTCGCTAACTTCACCAGAAGCGGAAAAGCCGTTCACCAACTCCGCCGCGACTGGCTATGTCGAACTGCTGAACCCGATCAGTTCTGAAAGAACTGTGATGCGTAACAGCCTGATCGCCAGTCTGGTTCCGGTCACTCTGCTGAATTCGCGCCATTGCAAGGAAGTACGATTGTTTGAAGTGGGCAAAGTCTATCTTAAAGTTGAGGGACAAAAGCTACCCAGCGAGCCATGGAAACTTTCCCTTGCCTTGACTGGCACCCGCGCCCAGGAAACCTGGGATGGGCCCAAGGAAAAACTGCCAGGAATGGACTTCTTTGACCTGAAAGGCATTCTCGAAGGTTTATTTGCCCAACTTCATTTGCAGGATGTTTCTTTCCAGACCGGTGGGCCCGCTTGTGTTCATCCCGGTAAATCCGCCAGAGTTATGGTTCGTAAGAAGGATGCAGGATGGTTCGGCGTGATGCATCCAAAGCTTGCCTCACAATTTGGTTTTGAGGGATTTGAAGTTCTGATTGCCGAATTGGACATGACCGCTCTTCGCATGGGCTTGCCCGAACGGGAATTATCCAAACCCGTGTCCAGATACCCTGTTGCGCTGCGTGATATTGCGGTAGTGGTCGACCAGGCGGTAGCCTGCGACCGAATCCAACAGGAAATGCAAGCTGCTGGTGGTGGTATGCTGCAGTACGCGAGGCTTTTCGATATTTATCAGGGCGACCAGATTCCTAGTGGTTCCAAAAGTCTTGCCTTTGCGTTATCTTACCAGGCACCTGATCGCACCTTGAACGACAAGGAAGTGGACAAGCTTCACAAGAAAATCGAGGATCGTCTGAAGCATGTCTTGAAAGCACAAATCCGTGGCAAAGATGCCTAGGATGCCGGTTTTGGAGCCATTTCATGGATAACCAGCCCCAAGGCAAGCCAGACCCGGAGCACAATGTAGGCGACTTCCTGATGTCGCTAATGCGCAGCGGATTGATGGATAAAGTGGAAGTGGTTGTTCTGTTCAACAACCTTGAAAAGACAACCAAATCTGATCCCGTTCTTATTGCAGATCATCTGATTAAAAGTGGCAAAATCACCAAGTTCCAGGCCGAACGCATCCTCAAGGGAAAATCCCGTGGCCTGGTGATGAAAAACTATCAGGTACTTTCGCTTCTCGGCAAGGGTGGCATGAGCACGGTTTACCTTGCCCGAAAGAACGACAACCCCAAGGAATTCCTTAGTATCAAGGTTCTGCGCACCCTGAAGACAGATCGCCAGGACCGCCTGCTCGAACGATTCAAGAGGGAATTCTACATTGCACAAAAGCTGGATCACCCCAACATCGTCAAGGTGTTCAGCTTGGAAGAGTTTGCCACACTCAACTACATGGTGCTGGAGTTTGTACCAGGAAAATCCCTACTCAAGATCATCCAGGAAAAAGGCGTACTGGACCAGGAATTAGCCATTCATTTGATGCGTGACATTTTAAAGGCTCTGGCCCATGCCCACGAGCGGGGTATTTTTCACAGGGATATCAAGCCATCCAACATCATGGTGACCCCTGAAAACCAAGCCAAGCTTTTCGATTTCGGCCTTGCGATGATCCAGGGTGAAAAAGAGGAAGACCTTCGGGTGATTGGTGGCAAAGGATATATAGTTGGCACCATGGACTATATTGCCCCGGAACAATCCTATAACTCCATCGACATAGACTGCCGGGCCGATCTTTACGGTTTAGGTTGCACCATGTACCACGCCCTGACCGGCAAATTACCCTTCCCTGGCCTTGAGAAAAAAGAAAAGATACACGCGCAAAGACGAGCCAAGCCAGAACCCATTTCCAAATTTCGCTCCGATCTTTCCGACTGGTTTGTCGAATTGATAGAACGCTTGATGAACAAGACCAAGGACAAGCGGCCAGATTCCGCAATGACGGTGCTTTTGGAATTGGATTTGCTGGCCAGCAAGGAGGCAAACCCATGGGCCAATCTGGAAGACGACGAAGAGGATGATTAATCATCCTTTAAATCCCCAATCTTTAGGCCAGTTATTTCACAAAAGATTAAAATGAGCGCAATTGCCGAACTATCGTATGGCCATGGCAAGTGATCCAATTTAAGATTGAATAACTGTGCTGTAAAGCACCATCCACGCGGAAGTAATCGGTAATTCCCACCTTGGAGAGTGCCCAAGGCCGGATTTATTCCTCCCCATGGTGTTCCAAGAGCGCCAAACATGCATCTTACGCGATCCCTATTTTTGTTCTTTTGGGCCTGGCTGACGTTTGCAAGCAGTGCTTCCAGCGCTGAAGTGTCCGAAAACTATTTCAGGGATGAAGTTTGGGCCAAGGTCGGCGAACGAGTTTGCCTGCAATGCCATAGAATCGGTGGCGATGCCGAGGAAAGTAGGTTTGTACTCCGTGACCCAAGGCGCTCCCAAAACCCTAGCGAAGACATGCGTCACAACCGCGATATTTTCATCCGAATGGCGCGTCAGGAGGCCATGGTTCACCAATCCCGATTACTCTTAAAGGCAACAGGCAAACTTAACCATGGGGGCAAAGAACAGGTCAAACAAGACTCAGCCGAATACCAAGTACTTGCCAGCTTCATCAAAGTTCTGCATCAGGCCGCTAAAGAAAAAATGCCCATATTGGAAGAGAAGAATGCACTGCCTTTCTTTTCGGGAATCAGAATGCTGGAGGACCGCAAACTGCTGCGAAGAGTAACCCTGAGTCTGGCAGGTAGGCTACCCACAAAAGAAGAATCATCCATTGTTGAAAAAACAGGACTGAGCGCCCTCCCAGGAATCCTCGATAACTTGATGAAAGAAGATGCATTCTTTGATCGCATTCGCGAGGGTTTTAACGATATCTTCCTTACAGTTGGTTATGACGATGTGCCGGAGAACGCTCTTTCTTACGAACACTTTAGCACCACACGAGGTTGGACCCAGAAGTTTGATCTAAGCCATATTCAGGATGAAAAGGAACGCAGACAGGCAGGCTACAAGCTTTCGAACGATTATCGCAAGGCAATGCTCGGCGAACCAATGAAGCTTATTGAATACATTGTGCGTAACGACCGACCGTTTACCGAGATTGTGACCGCCGACTATATAATGGTGACCCCCTACACTTCCAGGGGATATGGCATTTACGAAGAGTTGAAACCCAAGTTCAAAAACCCTGAAGACCCTCTTGAATACATACCTGTCAAACTCAAGGCGCTGGTTGGGCGCAATAAGGCGGACGATCAGGAATCGGCCACGGGTTTTTACCCGCATGCGGGTATTTTAAGCACATTCCAGTACATGAAACGTTACCCCACCACCGAGACTAATCGCAATAGGTTGCGGGCTCGCATGTATTTCCAGCAGTTTCTCGGCATCGATGTTTTGGAACTGGCTGCCAGGGTGACTGATGCCGCAGCGGCTTCCTCCAAGTATCAAATTCCAACCATGCAGGCACCAGAATGTGTGGTCTGTCACAAGACTCTGGATCCTGTAGCAGGACTCTTTCAGGACTACTGGAAATTTGAGGGAGTCTACGGCAGGCGCAAAGGAGGCTGGTTCAAGGATATGTTCAGCCCGGGTTTTGAAGGCGAGGAACTTCCGGAGAAGGAAAGATGGCGAGCCTTGCAATGGCTTGGGGAACATACCGCCAGGGACCCTCGATTCACCGTTGCCATGACTGAACACGCCTGGTACCTGCTTACAGGCCGAAAGACACTTTTGCCACCCAAGGAAATCTCGGATCCCCTCTATCCTGCCAGACAACGCGCCTATTTTGAACAGCGCAAGCAGATAGAGAAGATCGCCAGAAACTTCTCCCAAAAGGATTTCAATTTCAAGCAGGTCATCAAGGATTGGATAGTCTCGGACTTTTACCGCGCCGATGGTCTGGCGACCGCAATTGAAAATCCCGGGCGCAAAGCGGAATTAGACGATGTGGGACTGGTTCGGATGCTGGCACCGGAACAGGTGGAGCGCAAAGTCGCTGCTGTTTTTGGAAAACCCTGGGGAAGGTTGCACGACCAGATGGCGATGCTGTACGGCGGAATCGATTCCAAGGAAGTAACCGAAAGAGCAACCGACCCCAGTGGTGCCATGGGGGCCATTCAGCGCATTCTGGCTAACGATGTGGCCTGCAAACAGACCGCCATGGATTTCAGCAGACCTGTTGGGGAAAGAATTCTCTTTCCCGGCATCGAACCCGACATTTTGCCCGGAAGTTCCCCGGAAGCAGACACCTTAATTCGCAAGGCCATCGTACACCTTCATCAACGTGTGCTTGGCAGGTACGATTCCGAGGAATCTCCCGAAGTGAAACGCACCTTTGAACTATTCTCCGGAATCGTGCAGGATGCAAGCGAGCGCAAAGGTATTGATCCCAGGGAAAATTACTCCTGCAGGCAAAACCTGTTATCGCCTGTTCCAGATCCAAAATATACCGTGCGGGCATGGCGGGCGGTGGTAACCTATCTGCTTCGTCAGCAGGAATTTCTTTACGAATAAGGAATAAGCACATGAGAAGAGATTTCCTGAAAATATGCGCCGCAGCCGGTTTGGGATTTGCAGCTCCGGTTACAATGCCTGTTTCAGCTTCCATGCGGGAAGAACCACCCTACGAAGGGCCGTTTTATCTGGTAATCAATGCCTCCGGTGGCTGGGACACCACTTATCTGATGGATCCGAAGGGGACTGGGGGAATCAATCGTCTTTACAAGGAAGGCGAAATTCTTACGGAAGGCGCGCATAAATATGCACCCACCTCAAAGCATAAGAATGGCGGCATGTCGAATGAAGACTTTTACAAGCAATTCGGTCGCGAGCTCTTGGTTATAAATGGCCTGGATTATTCGGTTAACAACCATTCCCCGGGCGCAAGGTACATGGCAACAGGCAAACTGGACAGCCTCGCCTATCCCACTTTTGCGGCATTGGTGGCAGCCTGCAAAGGACCTGCTTGCCCATTATCGTTTCTAACTTTTGGAAACTACTCCGCCACTGGGAATATTGTGGCAATGTCTCGGGTGCCTTATCTTCCATCCCTTCAAAGAATATCCAACGCGGATGCCATCGAAGGAAATCCCAAGTC